>JBJFAF010000133.1:0-10706 GCA_051887755.1 Candidatus Coproplasma sp. | reverse complement strand
ATGCTTAAAGGTATCTGCTGAGCAGGATTGACCTTTACTATACCCTGCGCCTTTACGGGGCTGTATTCGTTGTTGAGCATAGAGCCGAAGGAAATCGTAGGGGTTTTAAGCTTAGCGGAAGACTCTTTTACGGTTACTTCAACCGTCGCCCCGCTCTTTCCGCCCGTAACGTTGATTTTAGTAGTACCTGCGGAAACGCCGAACACTTCGCCGTTCTTAACCTTAGCTATGCTCTCGTCGTCGCTCGTCCAGACGAAATTGGAGAGGTTTGCGTTGCCTAAATTCGTTACCTCTATCTTTGCCGTCGTATTTTTATCGAGGGTGAGCGTGGGACTTACCGACCAGTCCGTAGGGCAGAGAGCGCCTTCGGAATAGCTCTTTTCAATGACGTATACGTTGTAGTTCATCGCATAATCCTGCACTTCTACGAAGAGGTTGCCCTTATAGTCGTCGTAGAATTCGGTCACGTCGATTGAAACAGTGTTAGTAGAATTCTTTTTGGGGTTGAGTACGGGGGTAATATATTCGGTTGCGAGCTTTAACGCCTCAATATTAGTACCGTCGTTATCCTTCGTCTCCGAATAGCACAAAATTACCGCCTGAGGATAATGGTTATCGTATACGTCGAGGTCTAAGAAGATTTTTTGGGTAGTCTTGCCCGAAGAATCTTTTACGTCCTGATACCTTATGCGAGTGTCCTGAAGAATGGGCGCCTCGTAGTCTACATAGAAACTCATAGAGAAGGTATCGTCGGTAGCCTTGCCCGCCTTATAATCTTCGTACTTGAAATAGAAACTATAATCCAGCCTGTACTTACCGTTGCCGTCGAAATTCATTTCGTCGGTTCTCATCTCCATAAGTACTTGAGAAGGCACTGTGCTACCGCCGCTGGAGTGCGCCTTTCTCGCCCTGTATACTTCCCTTACGGTGTTGCCGTTTTCGTCGGGAATAATTTCTCCCGTGTCTACGTTGGTGAGCGTATATGTTACGATTTCCGCATTCCTTAAAAGACCTGCGTACAACGCCCTTATACCCGTAGTCGTGCAATAGTTCTTATTGTCCGTCTCGCTGTAATACTCGTTGAAACGGGAGATTGCCACATGCTCCTCTTCGGTGTAGACGTATTCGGAAGTGTGCTCCTTATCGGGGTCCTGAATATATAAGAATGAACCGAGAGGGGTTGCATATTTATCGTTCCAATAATAGGAATAAGCTTGAGTAGCCCAAACGCTTGCCTTGGGGCGCTCTTCATAGCTCAAGGAAGTGTCCTTATCGAACTTTGCGATTTCGAAACAGTCGTAGTCGAGAAGGGGTGCTGCCTCCCAGTCGCCGTAGAAACCCATAAATGGAAGGGTGAGCGAGCACTGACCCGCTGTTTCCGATTCAAGCTGTAAGAAACCTTCCACGAACATACCGTTCTTAAACGTATCGTCAAGGTACTTCTTTTCGGAAGCAGAGAGCTTTAACGTGACCTCTATCTTTTGGGTAGAATTTGCGGCAATCGTAATAACGTCGCCTTCCGCCACCTTAGAGCCGCCTACCTTCCACTCGCCCTTACTGTCGAAAAGGTACGCCTTTTCCGCAACGGACAAGCCGTCTTTAGACAGCGTTTCGGTCATAAATATCGACTTGGTTTTAAACTTTAATTCGGAAGAGCCGAAGTTGTTGACGTAGAATACGATGTTATAGACGCCCGTCTTGTTCTCGTCCTCGCCGAGCTCCGCCTTCGGTCTGCCGTCCGCACACATATACTCGGGGTCGCTCTTATCCGTAAGTTTTGTGTACAGATATGCGTTGGTACTAAATACGTTGTCCATCGTCGCAAGACCTGCACCCTGCTTTCTAGGCGAATAGGGGAGCTTGTTTTGGTCGTATACGGTGGTCGCCGTACTCATCATTATATTATTAGTGAGGTAAGCAAGGTTGACTGCGCTTTCGGTGTCGTTTGCGCCCTTCCATAAGGTTGCATATTTTGCGTCATTCTTTAAATATCCCTTTAATAGCGCCGTAAAGCCCGCAAGGTTGGGGCAAGCCATCGAAGTGCCGCTCATCTCCTCGTAGCCGCCCGCTACGGTGGATATTATTTCGCCGCCGTGAGAGGTTATATCGGGCTTGAGCTGTAAGTCGGGAGTAACGCCCCAACTTGAGTAGTCGTTCATAAAGGGACCTGCCTCAAAGTCCCTGCTAAGGGTTACATATCCCGTACTCCTCTTGTTGGACCCCGTACCCGTCAAGAGCTCGCCTGCGTCTAACGAGACGGAAATTGCGGGGATACGGTCCTGCAAGTCCTCGAGCGACATTCTTATCATACCCGATACGTTGTTGTAGACGATAACTGCGTCCGCACCCTTGCTCTTCGCCGTCTGAATTTTCTTTTTAAAGGTAAGTCCGTTGCCGCCGCGCTTTACGATGGCGATGACCTTTTCGCCGTCCTCTTTATCGGCAAGCGCCCTCATAACCGTATTAGTATAGTCGGTCGTGTCGCCGTAGCCGGGGACTACGACGTACTTAAAGGTCTTGGAATTGACCGAACCCGCCTCGCCGACCTTACCCAACATATCGTCGAGGAAGTTATATGCATCGGAGTCCTCGTTCCTTGATTCTTCATAATAGATAGCGTCGCCTACGCCGTCCTGCATATTAGCGAGAAGATAGGGCGAATACTGTCCGTTTACGCTGGCGACTGACATTGCGCCGTCGTAGGTCGAGGGCGAGCCTACCGTACCCGAGTCGGGGTTGGTTGCAAGGTTAGTACCGAACTGACTGCCGTAACCTGCCGAGTAATCGTTACTTGCCGCAACCATAAGGCTTATGCCCTTATTTCTTATGCTTTCGAATACTCTGTCTAAATTTTTACCCTCGACGTCTATTCCCTCGACGTCGGATAAGCGAAGAGCCTCGGAAGAGAAACCTGCGGAAGTACCAAGCGACATATTGATAACGTCGACGCCTAACGCAACGCAATCGTCCAAAGCCGCTATAATATCTTCACTCTTTGCACCGCCTAAATCGGGGCTGTCCAAATTGTCGGTGAAAACCTTGCAAATGACGAGCTGTGCCTCGGGAGCAACGCCGAGGAACTGCTCGCCCGAATCGTTGCCGTCCTTATCGGTATAGTGTTCGTTCTCCTTAGTCTTGCCCGCAACTATGCCCGCAACGTGCGTGCCGTGCTGAGAATAGGATGCGTAGACGTCGGAATCGCTATCGGCGTAGTCGTACGCAAAAGGCACTTTCTGGTTGATATATACGTCCTGAGCGGTTGCGCCGGAGAGCTTTTCCGCCATAAGCTCGTTATTGATAAACGCATCCCTTACGGTGTCAATCGTAAAGCCGTCGATGGGATACTGATTATTCATATTTTCGGGGTTGAACGCAACGTGAGTATAGTCTAAGCCCGTGTCTAAAATTGCTACGGTCATACCCGTACCGTCGATACCCTGTGCGGTGTATTCGCTTGAATCGTATATGCCGTTTGCGTAAATCTTGGAGTAGTTGGATTGACCCGAACCGTCGCTTTCAATGTCAGCGGGGCGGTAGTAAGTCGTACTCAATGAAATGGACGAAACGCCGCTTATCGACTTAATCGTCGAAATGCTGTTTAAAGGCACGGTAACTGCGACGCCGTTGATTACGTTGGAATAGGAGTACTTATATTCGTAGCTTATTCCCTTTGCGGTAAGCTGTTTTAAAAACGAATTCTTCTGCGCCGTAATCTTATCTATATCGCCGCCGTCGGAAACGGGGGTTGCGTCTAATTCGACGATTATCGTCTGCTCGGTACTGCTTGTGACAGAACCGTCGCTTTCAAAGACCATATCGCTTAAGTTCGAAAGGGCGATATTCGTTAAATTGACCTTGCCGTTTGCGTTTTCAAAGTTGAGCGAATAGCCGCTTGCGCCCGAACCGTCAGCCGAAGAACTATCACTCGACGCAGCTGACGCCGTAAACTGACCTGCGGCAAAAGTTGCGCACATTGCGCCCGTTAAAAATATGCAAGCCGCCTTGCGGCAGAAAATCTTCATAGATTTAGTCTTCATCTTTTATCTCTTCCAACTTAAATGTTTTATCCGCCGAGTTGAGCGTCATTGCGTATTCTTTATCGTCCATATCGGTCAAATAGAATATGTTAGCGTCTTCCTCTTCGGGTTTATAGTAATATTCTCTTACATAGTTCTCGCCGTCGACGAGCCATAAGCCGCCCGTCGTACCGCCTTCGAACACATACTTCTTCGACGTGTCGCCTTCAAGCGTCCACTCAACGTAATCGCCGAGATTAAGCTCGGTTATGCCGCCGGCGGTCGCAAGCGAGCCGTGCTTTTTAACGCCCTCGCCGTCGATTATTATGCAATACGAAGTTGTCAGCGTTTTATAGGTGTACTCGGTCTTGGTCTTAGAGCTGTGCCAGATATTGCCTGCGCCGTCGAATATTACATATTCGCCGTTAAAACGGACTTCGGTAAGATACATTCTGTCCGCAACGACGGGTAAATAAGATTTTTCGCCGCCGTCCTTTGCATAGCCGCCCTCCTTGACCTCGGTGAATACCATACCCGTATTCGAGCCCGTATAGATATAGATTAAGTTGAGCTCGTTCTGCGTATAGCTATAAGTCGTCTTCTTGCCGTTTGCGGCGATATATACTGCGTTGCCGCTGCCGTATTCGCCCAAACCGTGACCGTCGAACGTCCACACGGAGCCGTCAGCCGCCGTATATGTGCCTATCCAAGCGTCTATTTCGGTCGATGCGATACAGGTCATATTTTCGGTGCTCGTGCCCTTGCTCGTATAGGAAAGTTCCTTACTGCCGTTGAGACCGAGCGTAATGACCGTGGTCACGCCCTTGCCGTCCATCTTCGTGAAGGTCAACACGTTGCGTTCGGGGTTGAATATATAGGTGCAAACCTCGCCGCCAATAGTTACCCTTGCGGTCAATTGAGCGGTTACTTCTTCTATGATTATCTCTTCGTTGGTAACGGGCTTAAGCCAGGTCTTTGCAAAGCCCGTATTGAATACGAGCGTCTTTTCGTCCCAGACGAAACCGCTCTCGGTTGCAACAAGAGCCGTGCCGTTTACGACGGGAACGCCGTCTGCTCCCATAACGTAGGTCAATACCGTGCCGTCGGAAACGGTTACCTTACCGCCTACGTTGCCCCTGCCGTCGAACTTATAGGAGGTTGCGCCGTCGTACAGCGTTACGCCGCTCCAACCGTCACGCTGAGCCAAACAGCCCGCCTCCGTTTCGTTTAAGGTGAGGACGACCTTGTTTTCCTCTTCGTTCAAGGTCATCTTATAGGTGTTGCCGCCTATCGTAATTTCGCCCGTCGTCGCCGAGTCAAGGCTGTAGACGACAGCACTCTGTCCGCCGTTCGTATCGGTTACGATAGCCGTCGCACGCTGTCCGCCTGCGGTGTTGCCGTTAAAGTTGATTCTTAATACTCCCTCGGCGTCGCATTCCCACACGCCCCTGAATAAATCGTAAAGCTTGAATTCTACGTTTGCATAGGTAATCGTGCTGAGCGTGCTGTAGACTTTGAACGAGAAGAACGAACCCGACGCCACGCCCGTGGTTTTATTAACCGTAAGCTCGCCGTAAAGCGTATCGCCCACATAGAGAACCATTACGCCTTCGTCGGTTACTGAATACTGCCCCGATACCGTGTAGGTTACGCCTGCGTAGAAGGTCATTTCAGCCTCGCCGTAGCCGTCCCTGCCGACGCCGCCAAGCGTCAATTCAATCGTCTCGCCGCTAACCGCCGAACTCCCGAGCCAAGTGCCCGTAAAGCCGTCCGCAAGGTAGAAAGGCTCGCCGTCGATATAGAGGGCGTCGCCGTAGACGGCGACTTCCATTTCTTTGCCGTTGAGGGATATTACCGCCTTATTTTCGCTAATCTGTTCGTAAGTGCCCGTCACGCCGCCGCAAGCAACCGTGCCGAAACCGTCGAAGGCATACTCGGTAGGCGAACCTGCGTTCGTCTTCCAGACGCCCGCAAAGCCGTCCTTTAAGGACGCCGCCCCGCCTGCAAACGCCGTGACCTTACCGTCCACTACCGTTATGGGCAGGTTGATGGAATTCTCTATGCCGTCCTCCGTAACGGTAAAGGTGAAATTCTTTACATTCTTGCCTACGGTATGAGTACCCGTGCCGTTTACGTTCAACACCAGTACGCCGTCTTCGTTTACATACTCGCCGTAGGTGAACGAGTCTGACTTCCTCGTTGCGGTAAAGGACAACTCCTTCAAAGTGGAAGTGTACTCGATTGTAGTGCTTCCCAAGCTTGCGTCCTTAACTTCCCTGATATAGATTTTACCGCTGATGATATAGCCGTTCCCAGACTTTTCCATAACCACGGTCGCATAAGAGCCGTTGGTCTGGTCGGCAGTAAATGTCAACGCACCTAAACAGCTGTTGTAGAGCGTTACCTTTTCGCCGTCGTAGGAATAAGTGCCCCTAAATGTCATACCGCCGTCACGGAAGGCGTAGCCGCCCTCGCCGTCAAGCTCGAACCCAGCGTTTACGCCGTAGGTGGTCGCACCCAAATAATACTGACCCTCGACCTCGGAATAGTCCGCAAAGCCGACGTATAAAGTCGTATCCGACAGGGGAAGATAGCCGTTGGGCACTTTTTGAGTAAGCCCCTCGTCGAAGTAATAGCCCCAGCTCTTACCCTTTGAGGAGGTGAGGTATTCGTCCAGAACCTCTCCGTACCAAGCGTATACGGGGACGGGAACATCTATTTTGTTTTCAAAGGTATCTACGACTTCCGAGCCGTTTTTAACCGTAACGGTGACCGTACGCAACGTTTTAGCACCCATATATGCGGGGGTTGCGCCCGATAAATCCCACTCGTCTGCCGACCAACCGAGCTGAGAGGTAAAAGTCGCCGAGGTGTGAGAGTCCTCTTTTTTGAGGTTGTTAAAGATTACGCAAGCCGAGGAGTCCGCCGCATCGGTCAATGCGTCCACGGATTTTGCACAGATTTCGTCCTTTGCCGCAAAATTGCTTGCGGAGGTTGCCGCTATAGAAGTATTTGCAGAATAGCAGCCTGTTATAACCGTATCGTTTTCGGCGTAGCCGACGATACCGCCCGCATATGCGCTCTTAGCCGTCGCCGCAATGCCTACCGTCGTAACGGTGTTGACTACGCTCACCGCCGCAGAGGAATAGCAGTTTGCCACGGAAGAGAACCTGCCGAGGTTGCCGACTATGCCGCCGCCGTACATCGTGCCGTTGATATTACCGCTCGTAACCGTGTTAGTGACGAAGGCTATTGCCTGCGTATCCGCCGACATTAAAACGCCGACCGCACCGCCTGCGCATTGAATCAAGCCCCTGCCGCTTATTTGAACGTCTGCCGTACAGCCGTTGACATACGAGTCGTAGGTTAAAATAGAGCCGAACGTGTCGTTATAAGCCGAACCCAACACGGCAACCAAGCCGCCGACGTAAGTAACCTTTTTATCGTCGTTATAGACGGTAATCTTGCCGTTGACGGCGTTGCACCCGTCAATTTGAACGCCTATGCCGTAGGCGAGCAAAGAACCCGCCTGATATACCTGTTCGGTCGATACGGCAGATTCGGGGTGTATGTACACTTCGTAATCTTTGAGCGTTAAATTCTTTATAACCGCCGCACTCGACTTCGTTGCGCTGGCGTAACCGAATAAGCCGACGAAGGGCAGATACTCTTTAGAGAACGTCTGCTGGTCGATAACCTCGTCGGTTAAATAGAAGTTGCTTATCGTATGTCCGTTACCATCGAAATTGCCGCAGAAGATTGCGCCGCTGTTGGACATATCGCCGATGACGTAGAGCTTTTCGCCCTGCATATCTATATCGTTTTCAAGTTTGTAGTAGCTAAACGAATAAGCGGTATAGAACTCGCTGTTTACGAGAGCCGCAACCATAAACATATCTATGGGCTCTCTAACTATGAAGGGGTCGTCCTCCGTACCCGTACCCTCTTCCCTGTCGAGGAAGGAAGGCGCTTGAACGAGCTCGCTTATGTTAACTGTGGAATTGTCCGAGATGTTGGATATGGTATAGTAGCCGTCCTTGTCGGGTTCAAGCTCTTCGGTGTCGTTGGTAATCGTATATTCGGGTATCATATAGGGGCTTACCCACACCTTGAACTTTACGCTTTCGCCTTTAAGGGCGGTCACCTCGGTTATTTCCCTGCCGTCCTCGTCAATAAATTTATACCAGTCGCCCTGACTGAATGTGACTTTCTTCTTTTCCTGCAAACCGCTGACCGAGACGACGCTATCCCTGTCGATTATGAACGAATAAACGCCGTCGCTATCTGCGGTAAGCTCCATGCCGTTCAATAAAATCACGGGGCTGCCCACCGTACTCTCCGAAACGGCAAGCGTAAAACGAACCTCTACGCCCGATTTTACGACGTAGCCGTTTACGAACTGCTCTCCGCTGTCGGGAGCAAGCTCTCCCTGAAAGACGTAATCTAACCCCTTGCCTTCGAAAGTGAGCTTGAAGTAATCGGGTTCGCCGTTACAGCCCGCCGCCGCAGCAAGACAGCCTGCGCTCGCCGCAAGTAAAGCCCCTATTGCAATTTTTTTGAATTTACTCATATGCGTATCTCCGTTTGCATTTGTCCGTTCTGTTTTTTGAACGCAGTCTTTAAACGCTTTTAAAGACCATTTTTACATAGTAACCGATTATAACCCTATTTTGATACTTATACTATGTTACCATAAAGGGCGCAACTTTGCAAAAAGTTTTACGCATATATGAATATTTTTTTTATAATATTTATTATAAATATTTTTTATAGTGTTTAAAATAACTGCTTTTAATACTTTATACAGTTTTTATGCGCATAAATACACGATTATGCAAAAATCATTACTAAATGTCCTTTTTAACTTTTATCCACTAAAAACGGCAAAGGACGGCGGATATAGTCAAAATACGCACGTTTTCAGCCGCAAAAAAACAACGAAAAAGCCCTACGGCCAAATTGCCTGTAGGGCTGAAATTTTTTTGATTAACTCCGCATTTTCGGAACGATTTATCCCCGAGTATTCGATGCGCTTAGGCTTAGCGGACTGCGTGGCGAGATTACGCCGCAACCTGCTTGATAAGGACGATTTCCTCGGTGTCGTTGCCCATACCCGTCTGGTGGGTAACCACTAAATCTCCCGCCTCGTTTATGGTGAAGGCGAAGTCGTAAGACTTCTGCGTAGGCTCTATACCGCTCTTCCAAGCCGTAGTAAGCACACCCGAACCGTCTATGCCGTAGGTGTATACGATTTCGTTGCCTGCGACGGCAATATTAATTTCGCCGTCTGCGGTGAAGGTAGCCGTAAGCATTTTACTTTTAGGGTTGCCGCTGCCGCTTGAAATCAAGACGCTGCCGCTGAAGGTGTTGCCGGAAAGCGTTTCCATAACGCCAAGCTTGGGTTTTACGACGACTTTAAAGCTCGTATATACGTCCGCACTCGTCGACTCGCCGTCGTAATAGGGCATCTCCACGATATACTCGCCCTCTCTGTCGGCGACGAGACTCCACTCCTCATAGCTATCCTTTTCCACCTGAGCGAAGGTCAAGCCCTCGGTTGCGCAAGAGGGATAAATATCCGTGCTGACGTAAGCCGCCTCCTCGCCCATGGCAACCGCCTTAAAGGTGAGCGACTGACCTACGGTTATCGTTACGAAATTCTCTGAATTGACTACTTGATTAACGTAGTTGATTATGCCGTCCGTTACGGTATAAACCGACGCCATAGCCGTAAGCTCCTTAGGCGCACTCTTTGCAAAGGTTATAGTCACCTCCTTTTCGCACTTGCCGCTCTGGGTTACGAACAGGAATTTGACTTCGCCTGCGTATTTGGAATTAATGGTTATAAAGCCGCCGTTCTCGGAATAGAACCCTAAAATTTTATAGACCGAACCGTTGCTGAAGTCCATTTTCAACTTTATGCGGTTGCCCGTTTGGTCGACGACGTAAACGCCTGCGATTGCGTCGTACTTAAGACCTGCGCTTGCAGGCTTGATATTGCCGATATTTAGGTTGATTGCCGTGTTGGTGGGCAGGGTCGCCGTACCGTTTTCAAACGTAATAGTCGTACCGCCCGCAATCGATGCGCTGACGATATCGAAGTCCTTGATATAAAGGCTGTCGCTGGGATAGGGGTTTTCCTCTACGACGTCGTCGGCCGTCTTCCTCGTCTGAGTGAACGTTACGGTACGGTAGCTGACTTCGCTGTGTTCGTCCGAATAGTGCTTAGTAACGGGATAGCCGCCCCTTGCCATTATCTTTTTGATAGGGTTGCCGTTTGAATCGAAGAGCTGCATTCCGTATGCGTCGTAGACGTATACGTCGTAAAGGTTTGCGGGCTTTTCGGAAAGTCTTTCGTACTCCGTTATATACGATAAACTGCCGTCAGCCTGCTCCTCTTCACGTCCGCCCACAACTGCGTAATATACGGTTTCGCCGTCCTCTTCCTTGGCGTATATAACCCTGCCAGAATCGTCCACCTGTTCGTAAACGAGGTTGCCGTCCTTATCGTATTCGTAGGCAACGCCGCCCGTCGTAAAGTCGGTGGGATATTCATAGCCGAATACTATGTCGCCGACGGCGTGTTCGTGTTCAAAACCGTAATCGTCAACGTAGCCATCGCCCTCCTTATAGAAAATAGGCGTGCCGTCCGCTTCCGTCGCAAACATGTACGAACGAATGACTTCGGTT
>JBJFAF010000132.1:0-10852 GCA_051887755.1 Candidatus Coproplasma sp. | reverse complement strand
CGATACCTGCGGTGAATACTATGCAGTCAAGTCCACCCATAGCCGCAGCGTATGCGCCGACGAATTTCTTGGTCTGGTAAGCGAACATATCGAGAGCGAGTGCGCACCTTTCGTTGCCCGCCGCCTCGCCTGCAAGCAAGTCTCTGAAGTCCGAAGAAACGCCGGAGATTCCTGCAACGCCGCACTGCTTATTGAGATAGGTTACCATATCTGCATGGTTAAGCCCCTTCTTCCTTGCAAGGAATTCAACTGCGGACGCATCGATGTCGCCCGAACGGGTACCCATAAGCACGCCTGCAAGAGGGGTAAAGCCCATAGAGGTATCTACGCACTTGCCGCAATCTACTGCGGAAATTGAAGAACCGTTGCCGAGATGGCAGGTTACTACCTTTACTTCGGAAGGTTTTTTGCCTAAGTATTTAGCAGCTTCCTGAGATACGAACTTGTGGCTTGTGCCGTGTGCGCCGTACTTTCTTACGCCGTACTCCTTATAATCTTCGTATTTAATACCGAACATATACGCCTTTTCGGGCATGGTCTGATGGAAGGAAGTGTCGAATACGAGAGCCATAGGGGTTTTGGGCATAACTTCGATACAAGCCCTTAAGCCCGTTGCGGCAGCGGGATTATGTAAAGGCGCAAGCTCGAAGGTCTTTTCTTCCAAAGTCTTTAAAACTTCGGGAGTAACCAAAGTCGTCTTCTTGAAGTATTCTCCGCTTGCGACAATCCTGTGACCTACTGCGTCGATTTCGTCCATAGACTTGATAACGCCGATTTCGCTATCCTGCAAAGCGGCAAGCACGAGTTCGATTGCTACCTTATGGTTGGGCATATCCTGAGTGTATACCTTTTCCTTGCCGTTGCCCTTAGCCTTTAAAAGCGAGCCTTCGATACCTATTCTCTCACAGCCGCCCTTTGCTAAAACGCCTTCTGTTTCCATATCGATAAGCTGATATTTTAAGGAAGAGCTACCTGCGTTTACAACTAAAATTTTCATTTTTCTTCTCCTGATAATTTAACTGTTTATAAGCATAGCGAAAGCGGCACAATCAAAAATTGAACCGCCTGCCATATAAATATTATTCTGCCTGAAGAGCGGTAACAGCAACCGTAGCAACGATGTCCTCTACGTTGCAGCCACGAGATAAGTCGTTCAAAGGACGGGCAAAGCCCTGACATACGGGACCGATAGCCATATAGCCGCCGAAACGCTGAGCAATCTTATAGCCGATGTTGCCTGCGTTGATGTTGGGGAATACGAATACGTTTGCGTGACCTGCAACCTTAGAGCCGGGCGCTTTGAGCTGACCTACTTCGGGTGCGACTGCCGCATCGAACTGGAATTCGCCGTCCAAAGCGAGGTCGGGAGCCATTTCCTTTGCAAGCTCGGTAGCCTTTTGAACCTTGGGTACGGTCTGGAAGAACTTATCGTCGTTGCCGCTGCCCTTAGTTGAGAAGGAGAGCATTGCAACTCTGGGTTCGATACCTGCAATCGCCTGTGCGGTCTTTGCGGAAGATACGGCGATATCTGCAAGCTGTTCTGCGGTGGGTTCGATATTGATTGCGCAGTCAGCGAATACTGCAACGCCGTCGGGATTGTACTTATTTTCGCCTTCGGGTGCAATCATAATAAAGCAACTTGATACGGTCTTGATGCCGGGAGCGGTTTTAACGACTTGCAAACCGGGGCGGAGAGTGTTTGCGGTAGAGTGGCAAGCACCTGAAACGTAGCCGTCTACGTCGCCCGCCTTAAGCATAAGAGCGCCGAACATAGTCCTGTCCTTTGCCTGCTCTTTAGCCTGTTCCTCCGTCATACCCTTAGCCTTTCTTGCTTCGTATAAGATGTTAGCGTAGGTTGCGGTCTTGTCCGATGTCAAAGGGTCGATTAAAGTTACGCCCGTCAAATCGACTTCGGGTGCGACCTTTTTGCATTCCTCTTCGTTGCCGATTAACACGATTTTAGCAATACCTTCAGCGGTAATTTTCGCAGCCGCCTCGATAACTCTCTTGTCCTCGCCTTCGCATAAAACGATGGTCTTTTTGCGTGCGGCAGCTTTTGCCTTAATTTCTTCAAGTAAACCCATACCAAAACTCCTTAAAATGCTTTATTTATTTGCGGCAAACGGTTATAATAGTCTTACCGCAACTAATTAACTTTTTACATTATATAATAAATTTTTGCGGTTGTAAAGGCTTAAAATGAAAATTTGTGCGATAATTTGCGAATTTAACCCTTTTCATAACGGACACGCCAAAATAATCGACCGTGCGAGAGAGCTTTCTCACTGCGACGCAGTGGTCTGCGTGATGAGCGGTCAGTTTACCCAACGGGGCGATATGTGCAGAACAGACAAATATTTAAGGGCTAAGCACGCAATTTTGGCAGGTGCGGACGCAGTTATCGAACTGCCCGCCCCCTTCGCCGTTGCGCCCGCTGAAATCTTTGCAAAAGGCGCAATAAAACTGATAAGCCGCTTTAGGGGCGAACTTTCGCTCTGCTTTGGCAGTGAGAGCGGAACGAGCGCAGACTTTATCGACGCCGCAAAAATTATGCTTGACGAGAGCGAAGAATTCAAAGAACGGCTTGCAAAAGAGCTCGACGGCGGTCAAAGCTATATAAAAAGTTACGCTTCGGCGTTTGCCGCCTGTGGGGGTGATGTTTCAATCATTTCTTCCCCGAACAACGTACTAGGCGTAGAATACTGCAAAGCCGTACTATGCACCGATGCGCCTATTGAAATTTTTACCGCAAAAAGAGAGTGCGGAAAAAGCTTTGCGCCCGCCCATACGATAAGACGGCTTTCGGAGGACGGCGATAGTTACGGGGACTTTATGCCCGAGTATTCATTCGGAGATTTCATCTCCTCCCCCGATTGCACGAAGAGGTTCGAGCAGGCTTGTACCGACGCAATTTTTATGAACGATAAAGAGGATATTAAACGTATTTACGGCTGTAACGAGGGTTTAGAAAACAGATTGAAAAGGCTTGTCAAAGAGTGCGGCGGCGACTATAAAAAAACCGTCGAAGAGGCGACCTCGAAGAGGTATTCCTCGGCACGCATTAAAAGAATTATGACGGCGAATTTACTGCGCCTTTACGCCGACGATACGGAGAAATTTTTAAACGCTGAGCTTAGTTTGAAAGTACTTGCAATAAAAGACGGAGTTAAAAACGAGCTATTGCCCCTTCTATCCTATTCGCCCGAAAGCGAAAGCTCGGTCAAGTGTTACGAAATAAACTCTTCGGCGTACTCGTTGTGGAGGTATCTATCTTCGCCGACGAATTACAAAAATGAAAACGAAAAGACGATTTTTATATAAAATACACGCCGCAGCGCTTGCTTTAGTGCTGCGGCGGTTAAATTTTTAACAATAAATTTTTTAACAATAAATTTTTCCGACTATGAAGTTAGAAAGACTGCGGGGCAACACTTTGGCAAGGAACAAAAAGAACGCATATTTAAAACCGCAAGTGTAAAAGGGTTTAATGCACTTCTTCTTTGCAAGCTTGCTCACTTTTTTTGCGAGCGTTTGAGGTTTCATACCGTTCAGCTCGTCCCGCTCCATAACGGCTACGGCACGAGATATACTGCCACCGTAAACGTCGTCGCCGACGACGCTCTTTTCACGTTTATCGGTAAAACCCGTGTGCACGTCGCCAGGCATTAAGGCGCATACCTTTATATTAAAATCCTTTAACTCGTTGCGCAAGGCGAGCGTAAGGGAATTGATTGCCGCCTTACCCGCAGAATAAAACGATTGATAGGGAATAGACAAATCGCCCGCAACCGAGCTGATATTTATAATTTTACCGCCGCCCGCTTTTCGCATATGGGGCACTACGGCGGAAGTTAGGGCTACGTTGCCGAAAAAGTTTACGTCGAAGAGCCTTTTAGCCTCCTCCAAATCCGTAAACTCGACCGCACCCGATATTCCAAAGCCTGCGTTGTTGACGAGCAAATCTATTTTGCCGCTCTCGCTTAAGATACGTTCGACGCCGCATTTAACGGCGTTTTCGTCGGTGACGTCACAGCTTATATGTCTTATATCGGGTTGACCTTCCCTCTCTCTTCGGGAAAATTCGTATACGGTATATCCCTCCTTAACGAGCCGCTCGCACACGGCTTTGCCTATGCCCGAAGAGCCGCCCGTAACCAACGCAACTTTTCCCTTGCCGACACTCTTACTCATACGCCTTAATTTTCGCCGTAAATTTCGGGATATTGCTTAAGCACGGAGGCGATGACGTCCATAGCCTCGTCCAAAATGGGTTCGGTATGGGTAGCCATAAGGCTCGTTCTTATAAGTGCCTCGCCTTCGGGGGTCGAAGGGGGAACGGCGGCGTTTACATATACGCCTGCTTGATAAATCTTTTCGGTAACCTCGAAGGTCTTAAACGTGTCGTAGGTATAGATTGCGACAATCGGCGTTTTACTGCCTATTATCTTTACGCCCCTATCCTTTAAGCCGCTACGATAATAGTCGGCAAGCTGTAAAAGCCTTGCGGGAAGAGCGGGGTTTTTCTTTAGCTCGTTTAAAGCCGCAATAGCGGTTGCGCAGTTTGCAGGGGGAATAGACGCACAGAAGATGAAAGGACGAGAACAATGACGAACGTAGTCCAAAACCTTATTATCAGCCGCAACGAAACCGCCGATAGACGCAAGCGACTTGGAGAAAGTTCCCATAATAATATCCACACTGTCGGTAAGACCGAAGTAGTCCGCCGTACCTCTGCCGCCGTTGCCTAAAACGCCCAAACCGTGGGCGTCGTCCACCATAACTCTTGCGCCGTACTTTTTGGCAAGAGCTACGATTTCGGGAAGTTTACAAATATCGCCACTCATAGAGAACACGCCGTCGGTAATTATAAGGCAACCCGCCTCGTCGGGTACGTTTTTAAGCTGACGCTCTAAATCTTCCATATCCGAGTGGCGGAAACGGAGCATTTTTGCATAGCTTAACTTACAGCCGTCGTAAATGCTCGCATGGTTTTCCCTGTCGCAGATTATATAATCGCCTCTGCCGCAGATTGCGGAGATTATACCGAGGTTTGATTGAAAGCCGGTCGACAGCGTCATACAGCTCTCCTTGCCGACGAACTCGGCAAGCTCTCTCTCAAGCTGAATATGTAACTCTAACGTGCCGTTTAAGAA
Organism: Candidatus Coproplasma sp.; assembly: GCA_051887755.1. Taxonomy (GTDB): domain Bacteria; phylum Bacillota; class Clostridia; order Christensenellales; family Borkfalkiaceae; genus Coproplasma. The sequence continues at coordinate 5,699 of JBJFAF010000132.1, read as the reverse complement.
CCTTGAACCCGAACAGCCGCTGCCGTATTTTTCCAACGCCTTAACGCCTGCCTCGATTACGTTGGGATTAGTCGTAAGACCGAGATAGTTGTTGGAACCGAGCATTATTCTGCGCTTGCCTTCCATAATAACTTCTACGTCCTGCCTGGACTGCAATTCCCTGAAATAGGGGTAAATATTTCTGCTGCGCAAAGTATTCACTGCGTCCATCTGCTCACACTTTTTAAATAAATCCGTCGCCATTTAAAGCTCCTTTAACTTAAGATTAATACATTTGTCAGTATAACATATGACAAACTATATTGTCAATAAAATAACTTATAGGTTTTTCTTATAATATTTTAATTTAAAGCTTGTTGCATTAAAAAATATTTAATGGTAATATATCGTCGTAAGGAAAAGTTATGAAGGGATTTATTTTACAAAACGCCTATTTCGACGCCGTTGAATACGAATCGCAGGCACGGCGCATTAAGGAAGAATTGAATTTGCTCGGCGTTGAGTGCGACGTTATACGCAACCGTTACGGCGACATTACCGTAGATAAAAATATTATTACGGCTTTTTCAGGCTACGACTTCTGCGTATACCTCGATAAGGACAAATACCTCTTAAAAGCCCTTGAAAAATTGGGTATGCGTACCTTTAACGGGTTTGACGCAATAGAGGTCTGCGACGATAAGATGGCTACGCACTTAGCTTTAAGCGGAAACGGCGTCGATATGCCGACGACGATACCCGCCGTGCTGTGCTACGATGCCGCCGTAAAAGTCGGCGAAAATGAGGCGGAGATTATCGAAAAAACGCTCGGCTATCCGCTTGTTATTAAAAGCAGTTACGGCTCCCGAGGGGCAGGCGTTTATCTTATAAAGGACAGGGCGAGGCTCATTGAAAAAATGAATGAGATGAAGAGCGTACCCCACCTGTTCCAGAAGTTTATCCCCGAAAGCTACGGCAAAGATTTGAGGGTAATCGTTATCGGCGGAAAGGTCTTGGGCGGTATGTTAAGGCAGTCGGAAGGCGACTTTCGCTCTAACGTGGCGCTCGGCGGCAGTGCAAAGCCCTACCCCGTAGATGAAAAGACGCAAACAATCTGCGAAAAGTGCGCTCGTCTTTTAGGTTTGGACTATTGCGGCATCGACGTTTTGTTCGGCAAGGACGATACGCCATATATCTGCGAGGTCAACTCCAACGCCTTCTTTTACGGGTTTGAGAGCGCAACTGGAATAAACGTAGCAAAAGCTTACGCCGAATATATTATTAATACCATACAAAAATCACGATAAAAAATATTGCCCGAAGATAACCTCTTCGGGCTTTGTTTTTAGGTTAATTCCTCGTTATATTCGACGGATGCGGCGGTCGCAAAGTAAATCTTTTTAGCGCCCTTCCTTTTCAGCTCTTTTGTTATTGCGTCAGCGGTTGCGCCCGTGGTCAACACGTCGTCCACTACGATTAGAGTTTTATCCTCTACCTCTTCCCTTTTCGCACGGAAACAGCCTCGTAAATTTTCCGACCTCTCCTCCCTCGTTAAGGTTTTTTGCGCACTGCTCTGTTTAACCTTTTCCACGGCGTTTTTCAAAAGCGGCAACGAGAGCGATTCGGCAAGCTCGCACGCAAGCAGTTCCGCTTGGTTATAGCCCCTTTTTCTATAGTCTTTTTTCGTCATAGGGACGAAACAAACGGCATCTGCGTCGGTGAAAGATACGCACTTTTCACGGAGTTTTCTCGCAAGATAATCTTTAAGGTATGCGCCGTCGTTTTTAAACTTTAAAATAAGATTTCTCGCACCGCCCTTATATACCATTGAGGATACCCCCTTATCGAAAAGGGGCGCTTGCGCCTTACACTCTAAACATATTTGGTCGCTTGACGCCCTCCTTCCGCAGACGGGACAGGTTACTCCGTAGTTAAAAGTAACCGTCTTTTCACACTCGGGACAGAGGTCGCCGCCATCGAAAAGCTCCCTTCCGCATATAAGACAGGCGTAGTGTTCGGGGAATAATACATTTAATATAGCTTTGAAAATATTCATAAAATCAATAAAAACCCGTATATTTATTCTGCAACGCAAGGCAAGGTTTAAGCTGAATATTGCTTTACTCCATAATTTTACCACTGCCTTGTGCCTATTTCAAGAAAAAGTCCGATAAAATCTATCTATAATGACTTTAATTACTTTTATATTTTTAACAATTGACTATCATATTGAATTATGGTAGAATAATTATACAATAAAGCAGTGCTAAGATAACTGCGAAAGAGGTGTTTTTACTATGGGAATGTTAAAAGTTATTGAATGGAAGGACGACACGAGAGATACTCTCGTATATAAAATCGACCTTAAAAAAGATTATATCACCAAAGGTTCGACCTTGACCGTGCGTGAAAGTCAAGCCGCCGTGTTCTGCGACAAGGGCAGAATGGCGGACGTTTTCCTTCCCGGTTATTATAAACTGTCTACGGACAACGTACCCCTTTTAACCAAGCTTATGAGCTGGAAGTACGGCTTTGAAAGCCCTTTCAAGTCGGACGTCTATTTCGTAAACACAAAGCAATTTACGGGGTGCAAATGGGGAACGGTTAACCCCATAATCATACGAGACGCCGACTACGGCGCAGTGCGTGTAAGGGCGTACGGCACTTACTCCTACAAGGTAGACGACCCGTATGTGTTTTTGACCGAACTTTCGGGTACAAACTCCTCATTTAAAACGCAGGATATTAACGACTGGCTGAGAAGTATGGTCGTAACCAGAGTTTCCGATATCGTGGGCGAGAGCAAGATTCCCGTTTTAGATATGGCGGGCAACCTCGTTGAATTCGGCGAAATCGTTCAAGAAAGGCTTGGTGAGGCGTTCAACCAGATCGGTTTAAAACTTACACGCTTTAACTTCGAAAACTTCTCTATGCCCGAAGAGCTTGAAAAGGCGCTCGACCAGAGCACTTCGCTCGGAATACTCGGCAAGAATATGAACCTCTATATGCAGAAAGCTCAGGCAGACGCTATGGTTGCCGCCGCTAAAAACCCCGGCGCAGGCTCTACTATGGGCGCAGGTATGGGTATGGGCATGGGTATGTCTATGGGTGCGATGTTCGGAAATATGTATAATCAGAACCTCAACAACAATCAGGGCAATAACACAAACAACAATGCGGCTAAACCCGCAAACGGCGCAGGGTTCTGCTCCAACTGCGGTGCGGCTCTTGCGGCGGGCGCAAAGTTCTGCCCCGAATGCGGCAATAAGGTTGCATCGGTATGCCCTAAGTGCGGCAAGCCCGTTCAGCCCGGTTCTAAATTCTGCCCCGAATGCGGCGAAAAGCTTTTATAAGAGAGGTTAACTATGGCTGAAGAAAACGATATTGCCGCCTCTGCCGACCTTTTATGCGCAGAAGAAGACGCAACGGACACCTCTTCCTGCCCCTTGTGCGGCGGAAGGTTAGTCTACTCCCCTGCCGACCGTGCGCTTAAGTGCGAATACTGCGGCGGCAAGGGTCAAATCGATATGTCTCGTTACGGCGAAGAATTGAATTTTTACGATTTGATTAACGCCAAAAACAATACCTGGGCAAACGATACGCACATTTTCCGCTGCAACAACTGTGGCGCAAAGACGGTCATCTCTAAAAAGGAAATAAGTAAAAAGTGCCCCTTCTGCGGCACTACGAACGTAGTGCAGACCGAAGAGCTCTGCGGCTTAAAACCTAACGCCGTACTCCCCTTTCTGCTGGATAAAAAGCAGGCGTGCGAGTCGGCGGTCAAGTGGGCGAAGAAAAGATTGTTTTCACCGAGGAAATTTAAGAAAACCGTCTACCCCGAAGAAATCGACGGGAACTACATACCCGCCTTTACGTTCGATACCCAAACCGTTACACGCTACTCGGGTAAATTAGGTCGCACTAAGACCCGAACTAAGAGGGTTAACGGCAAGACGATTACGGAGTCCTATACCGAATGGTTTAATATAAGCGGTACTTATAAGATGTCGTTCGACGATTTTTTAGTACAGGCGTCCGACTCGGTTGAACAAAAGGACGTAAATAAATTGAGCCCTTTCGACACGAATCAATCGCAGGCGTACTCGTCTGACTACCTTATGGGGTATTCCGCCGCACAATATTCTAAAAGCGGTCAAGAGTGCTGGGAATATGCCCGAGGCGTTATGCAGGAAGAGGTTAAAGCGGCTATTTTAAGGCAATACACCTACGATAAGGTTGGCTCTTTCTCTATGAATATGAGCTGTAACGATATTACCTATAAGTACGTTTTGTTGCCCCTCTATGTAGGGCATTACTCCTATTCGCACAAACTGTTTAACTTCTTCGTTAACGGCAGAAACGGCAAGGTTACGGGCAAAGCGCCCGTCTCACCCCTCCGTGTGGGCATTGCGGTTTTTCTGGGACTCGCCGTCGTTGCAGGTATCGCCGCTTTAATTTACTTCTGCGGCATAAAGTAATTTTTGCTTAATTAATAACAAAAATAAGGAGAAAAATTATGAATAAGAATATTCTTTTTAAAGTTCTTGTCGGCGTTCTGTTTTTAGCCGTTTCAATTCTTTGGCTGCTTTCAGCCGTTTTGCCCGATACGTTCGGCGGCTTGAACCTTGCTTGGCTTATCGCCATCTTCGCTTTCGGTATGGGGGCGCTTTTTATCGGCAGAGGCATTTTAACCAAAGACCTTACCTCTATAAGAAAGTTTTATGTATTTTTAGGCGTCCTCTTCCTTGTTGCAGGCGTTTGTGCGCTTATCGGTACGGTTCTTAAATCGGCTGAGATAATCTTACCCGTAATCGCTTTGGTGCTTTCGGCAGGACTCCTTATCTCCACTCTCTTCGTTCAGGGCAAAAAGTGGGACGCAGGCGACAACCAAAATCCCGAATACAAGACTTACAGAGAGCGTAAGGCTGAACAGGAAAAGCTTGAGGCTGAAAAGAAGGCGGCTGAAACCGTGCAAGACGAAACGGACAAGCAGGACTAAAATAATTTTAATTGTAATATAGGCAACCCGACGGCGTTCGGGTTGCTTTTTTGTTTGGAAATATTCAAATAAATATTTTCACCGCTTAAATTTTGCTTGCAAACTTGAAAGTTATATGCTATAATCACGAAGTAAAGTTGGTTAGGGCGGTTAAATACCTCCCCTATCAATGCAAAAAAATAAATATGGCCTTGTGGTCAAGCGGTTAAGACGGAGCCCTCTCAAGGCTCAATCCCGGGTTCGATTCCCGGCAGGGTCACCAAAAGGCAGGATAGGTAATTTTACCTATCCTGTTTTTTTGGTGATTTTGTTGGTTGCGAGAAGTTAGAGCGGTTCGCCCCGTTGCTCTGCAACGGCACGAGTGCGAAGCACGAAGTATTCCCAGCTTAGTTTAACTGTTTTGTTTGCGACCCTGCCTGTTGCGAGAAGCAAGAGCGGTTCGTGCGAGCCGTAGGCGACGCTTTGCCGAGAGGTCCCCTTCAGGGGTTTCGGCAAATTCCCGTACAGGGTCATTTATGTCAAGACAAGCTCACGCATAACTGCCATTGGAATATAATTTAATTTTAGACGGCAAAAAATTAGTTTTTGGAAGAGCTATTTTTTTACAGTTATTATATTGACAAATGTCTATATGATAGATATAATATAGACAAAAGCAATACGAGGGGCGAAGTTATGGATGCAAGCGAAAGTGTTAAAATTTTAAAAGCGTTGGGGGAAG
>JBJFAF010000131.1:0-10891 GCA_051887755.1 Candidatus Coproplasma sp. | reverse complement strand
GGGGTCGATTATATGGCAATACCTCACGCCGTCAACCTCATAATACTGCTCGTAGTCGCCACTCGTAGAAAGACGTTCATCCTTTATTTTAAACTTTGCGTATGAGCCGTATGAACGGGGGTCATTGATTCCTAAGGTGTAGTAATTACCCTCGCTTGTATTGTGCCTTTTTATCGCCATTGTGGAGGAGCCGAAAGTGAAATAACCGTATTCAAAACCGCTTTTTTCAATCAGTTCGTTTATTCTGTCTGCGCACCAGCCCTTGCCGATACCGCCGAGGTCGAGCTTTAAGCTATGAACGTCGCCGTCCACCGTAACCGTAGCCTGGGGTTTTGTTGCATAGTACTTCCCCCCGTTTTCGCTGAGAGACAAATCGGCAAAGCTCTCGGCAAGCGTTTTATACGCCTGAACGGTATTGTCGTCGGGGAGCTTATCGGGCTTTTTTACGTTAGCCGTACCGAAGCCGTACAGACGAACGCTCTGGTATACGGCAGGGTTAAAGCTACCCTCCGTATCCTCATAGATAGTCTTTGCAAGGCTTATAATTTCGTACGCCGTCTCGTCGATTTCAACGGTTGCTCCCGCCTTAGCCTGGTTGAATTCGTATATGCACGAAGTTTCTACCGTCGCACTTATGGAATTTTCTACCGAGAGCAAAACGCCTTTAACTTCTTCCCAAAGGTTTGAAAAAGCGTTATACTTCTCTTCCGTGTCAAAATTATTCTCGTCCGCAATGCGCAAAACGGCGTCCGTACCCATAACGTAGCCGTAGCCTTCCGCCATGGTCGAGCCTGAACTTTTATATTGTGAATAGCTTGCAATGGACATAAAGTAGCTGTTGCTTACGGGCGTTTCTCCGCTTTTACAGGAGGAAAGCGCACCGCATAATATTACTGCTGACAGCGAAACCGCACAAAACGTCGTAAGTTTTTTATTCATAACACCATTATATAATATCTTGCCTTTAATTGCAATCTTTTTGAAAAGCAATCGGGGGAACCGAATAAATCGGTTCCCCCTTTTGTAAACTTTATTTTAAAATTACTTTGCAGCTTCGTTAGCCTTTAATATAAGCTGTGCATAGCTTATATAGCCGTCGGGAGAAGCAGGGTTCAAATCGCTCCAGGTTGCACCAGTGCTGATTTCGCCGTCCATCCAGTAGGTAACTTCCTTATTCTCCTTCGTATCAGTACCATTCGTTACTTTTTTACCATCACTATCTACGGGCTGAGTAAGCTGAGTAAGGTGTGCAACGCCGTTTGCCTTAACATAAGCTACCGTTGCGTCACGGTTGAGCTTCCAACGGGAATAATCGGGGTTTGTGGTGTTAGTTGACCATGTGCCGTCATCATTCTGTTTCCTTCCCCAGTAATTGTTCTCTTCCTTAGAAAGAGAGTTGTAGTTCATAATATCGGTCTTTTGCTGTCCGCCGACAGTTACCTTAATAGAGTTAGAGGTAACAGCTTCATAATAAGCCTTGCAGTTATCTTCGGAAGCGCGGAGATATTCAACGAACTTCGTGCCGTCTGCGGTCTTGTAACCGTCGGTTTCGTCATAGGTAAGCGTTACGTTTGCATAGGAAACGGTCTTATAGTAGTTGCCGACCTTTTCGTCTGCCGTAGCGGTAGTATCGTTGGTAGCCTTAACATGCGTAGGCAGGCAGACTTCGGTTAAAACTAAGTCCTTAACCTTTTCACCGCTTACGACGATTTTGGAATAGCCGACGTAACCCCCGGTGTGGGTAAGCCCGTAAGCTTCGCCCGTCTTATCGGACGAACCGCAGCCTGCGATAGCGCCTGCAGTTGCCGCAACGGCAGCCGCCATCGTTATACCTACAACAACTTTTGCAATCTTTTTCATAACAAATCTCCTTATAGAAACTTATTTTTTATTCCTTTTAATTTTACCACATTAAGGTATAGCAGTCAATACTAATTTTAAATATTTTGCCCTATTACAGCGTTAATTATACTAAACCTTTAAATACGGATAAATAATTACCGTTACTCCGTTCTAAGTGCAACTACGGGGTCCTTCTTTGCGGCGGCAGAGGCGGGGATAAGCCCAGAAATCAACGTCAGGCATACGCTTAAGCATACCATAATCAACGCCTGCCACCAAGGCAGAGCCGCAATTCCCCAGAATCCCGCTAACGCACTGACGATAATATTAGTTATAAGCGAAAGTACATAGGTTATTAAGATGCCGAAAATTCCCGCCGTTAATCCTATAATGAACGTTTCGGCGTTGAACAGGCGTTTTATATCCTTCTTCCTTGCGCCTACAGCCCTTAAGATACCTATTTCCTTTACTCGTTCGACTACTGAAACGTAGGTTATTATACCTATCATAACCGTCGATACGACGAGCGACAGGGCGGTGAACACGATTAGCGCAATCGTAATCATATCAATCATAGTGTTGACCATATCTATGATAAGCCCCACCGTGTCGGAGTAGTCTATTCTGTCCTTTTCTTTAAGCGTAGTCGTCTGCTGTACGCCGTTTAAATCGGTATAGGTGTATTCCGTACCGACGACCGTCTTACCGTCCTCGCCTACCTTCGTACACATATCGTTCCAACCGTCTAAGTACTTGCAAATAAGGTTTTTAGTGTTGAAATCGGTGGGATAGATGTACATTCCTACGGGAAGATTACTGCCGCCGAAGTTATTTACGGTAAGCGTTTCAGTCGTAGACGTGCCCGTTACCGAGCCTATCATCTGGCTCATCATCGTGCCGCCCGTCTCAATAGCGCTCTTTGCCGAGCTTAAGACGTAGTGCTGGTTTTCGTCTACATAGTAGAAATCAACGTACATAGGCACTTCGCTGAGCTCTCCGCCGTCTTTTAAGAAAGTGACTATTTCGCTGTCCTTTTCGGTTTCTAAGATATAGTCGGTAAGTGCTTTGGTGTAATAAAAGCCCGTTTCCAAACAGCCGTAGGATACGCTCTCTTTTTTCTGCAAAATGAGCTTTACGCCAAGCTCTACCTTTTTATCATAGCCCTCTTTTTCCGAGAATGCGGGCAATTCTATGATTTGTCCGTTATCGTCTACAGTCTTATACTTCGTGGAATAAGCATTAGCTATAAAACCAGAAACCATGTCTTCTTCAGTAGGAAGGTGGAACATACTGACAAAATTATCTTCGGACATATCAAGTGCTGTTTGTAAAGCCTCGCTACTCCTGTACAACTTCCTAAGCCCGTCGTCACCCGCTAATTCACGAGCGTTTATGATAGCATTTGCGGCTGTTTCATCTAAATATCTTCTTATCACCTCATTCGTCATCTTGGGCGAGGGAATATATGAACTTTCGTTGTATATGCAGTCGTTGGGGTAATAGGTAAACTTTTTAGCCGTGTCTCCAATGAATTTATCATATTCAAACCCGTCGTCACCGACGAGGTGGGTATCTTTATTATCGCCGTTTTCGTCTATGCCCTTATAGGCGTAGTTTAAGAATTCGTCTTCGGTAAAGTAGCCGTACTGTGCGAGAGTTAAATCGTCTATCCGATAGTTGGATATTACCATAATCATAGTATCCTTTGCAGAGAACAATTCCTTTATCTCTTCATCGGTCAACGCTTCTTCTGCTACCTTACCGTCCTTATCTGCGGCAATAATGTCGTACTGAGAGAGTATGTACTCGTAGTTGTCGGGCATTTCCGCAAAGGTGGATACGGAGGAAATCATACTGCCCCACTGCCTGTATTCGGGTACTTTTTGCAAGACCTCCGAATACATAGAGCGGATTGCCGTAACCGACATATTGTACTCGTTTGTGTAGCCCTCCGCACCGCCTTCAATATGGTCGCCAAGGTTGTCGCTGACGGTGAAATCGGTGTATAGGTTGTTGGCTATCGTAAAGCCATAATCGTATTGAATTAAGTTGAGCTGTTCGGCAGGAATTTTTGAAACGTAGTCGATATATGCCTCGGTAATGTGGTTGGTCTTTTGAAAGCCCGTTGCGAACGTGCCGAGAGTGTCTAAAAGTGAGTTGACGTATACCTTATTGCCATTTGCAAGTTCCTTTATATCGACGTCGACTTTAGGCTTTGAAAGCTCCATAAGCGAAGTAAAGTCGTACGCAGACTGCGTTACGGAAACGGGATAGCCCGAGAGCATATCGTTCTCCATATTCGTTATATAGCCGTGTACGCCCGACGAGATTGCAAGCACCATAGAAACGCCGATTATACCTATAGAGCCTGCAAACGATACCATTGTGGTACGCTTGCGCTTGGATAAGAGGTTTTTAAAGCTTAAGCCGAACGCCATACCTATCGACATAGCCGATTGCTTTTTGCCCTTGTTTACCTTTTTACCCTTAGTATGCTTTTTATCTTTTTCGGGCTGTCCGCCGTTCTGCTCTTTGGGCTGTTCGCCATTCTCCTCTTCGGGCTGTTCGGCGCATACCGCCTCTTCAACCTCCTGCGGCTCTGCTCTCTCCGCCTCTTCCTCTTCTTTGGAATAGGGATTGCTGTCGTCTACCACCTCGCCGTCCTTTAACTTTACGATACGGGTTGAGTACTGTTCGGCAAGCTCGGGGTTGTGCGTAACCATAACGACAAGCCTGTCTTTGGAGATTTCTTTCAAAAGCTCCATTATCTGTACGCTCGTAACCGAATCAAGCGCACCCGTAGGTTCGTCGGCAAGCACGATTTCGGGGTCGTTAATTAATGCACGGGCAATTGCAACTCTCTGCGCCTGACCGCCCGAGAGTTGGTTGGGTTTGTTGCGCATTTTATCGCCGAGCCCAACCTTTATAAGCGCCTCTTCCGCCCTCTTGCGCCTCTCGCTCTTGCTTATGCCTGCAATCATTAAAGCAAGCTCTACGTTCTGCAAAATGGTCTGGTGAGGAATTAAGTGATAACTCTGGAAGATAAAGCCTATCGAGTGATTGCGGTAAGTATCCCAATCCCTGTCGGTGTAGGTCTTTGTCGATTTACCCTCTATAAGCAAATCGCCAGAGGAATATTTATCCAACCCGCCGATTATGTTCAAGAAGGTCGTTTTACCGCAACCTGAAGGACCGAGTATGGATACGAATTCACTGCGCCTGAAATTGACCGTTATGCCTTTAAGCGCATGCACTGCGCCGTCTGCGACGGCGTAGTCCTTTGTTAACTTTTCGATACGCAACATATTTTGCCTGCCTTGTTTACCCGAAATTTTAGGTGTTTTTTTATTAAACTATAATCAATATATTATATAACAATATTATATTGTCAAAGCCGCAATGTCAATTGCGGCTTGCACTTTCTTTGGTTAATTCACACAATTTTTATTTTTCCTCGTCGTTTTCACAAACATTTTTCATTTCGTGCGGCTTTTTCTGCCGTATACGGCGCTTTTCCTTTTCAAAGTTTTCCTTTGCAAGGTACTCGCTTAACGCTTGTTCTAACGTGTTTGCGCTTTTAAAGGGCGAAAAGAAACGGGCTTTAGGAATCTTATGTGCGGTATCTTTTACGCCGTTTTTAAGCTTGTCAAAGCTCTCTTTTATGCTCTCTTTAACCTTTTCGTATCTGACGACGACGTTATGGTCGGCGGCGAATTTGCGTATTTTTACGGTGATGTTGACTGAATGGCATAAGTCGATTGTGAACACGCCGAAGAAAAACCCTACGACGAACGCAAACGGCATATTCGACACGAACCACTCCACCCACTCGATTACGAACGGGTCGATAACGAAGTAGTACAGTGCGCCGACTAACAGCCAAAAGAGGGAAAACAACGGGCAGATAATTCCCTGTATATTGCCCCAACGGTTGGAATAGTCCCAAAGCTTGACCCTCATTCCCTTGATGAAAATCAGCCCCGCAATATATTCAATCAAGGTCATTGCCACGCCGATTATTGCGACGTATATAAGTGAGTTAAGCCAATAGTTGCCCACGTCTATGGGGATAAGGCAGATAAGGTACATACCCACCACGCCGAAACCGTATAATGGTAGATACGGTCCCGTCAAAAAACCCGGGTTTATCCACTTTTTTGCAGTGAATAAACGGCGGAACACCACCTCTATGCACCACCCGATACAGCTGCCCACGAAGAACAAAAAGCATAAAGTCAATAAAGCAGTCATAATTTTTCCTTAGTTTGGTATGGCTGACTACGCCTGTACGGCGGCGTTCAGGCGGGCGAGAGTGCGTTCCTTGCCTAAAATGCGCATAACCGTGCAGAGGTCGGGGGAGTTGGGCATACCCGTAACGGCTATGCGGAGCATTTCCGCAACGTCGGCTACGCTGCCTTTATACGCTTCGGGGTTTTGCTTGTATTCGCTCATTTCGGCGGCAAAGCCGATTTCTGCGGCGACAGACTTGACCTTTGCAAACCAAGCGTTGTTGTCGTCGTTCTCGTCGTAGATTGCCGCAAACTTAGTAAGCACTGCGTTTACGTCCTCTTTTTCAAAGCGGAAGGTATATTCGGGCTTGAAAACATCGTCGAAGAAGTAGTCGAAGAGCCTTACGCCCGTCTCTGCGCGCACGATGTCCTTACGGCGTTTTTTGCCGCCTATGCCGCAGATTAGAACTATTATCTCTTTGATATATTCCGCATCTTTAAAATGCTCTTTATCCTGCTCCGTGCCGAATTCGTCCACCCACCCATTTAAAAAGGCGTAGGTCTCGTCTTCGGAAAGAGTTGCAAGCTCTGCCTTGGAGACGTCGTTGAGCTTATCTATATCGAAAAGTGCGCCGCTTTTACCCATCTTGTCGATTGAGAATTTGAAATCCCTATAATCTGCGGTGGGGTTCTTGCGCTCCCACTCTTCAAAATTGGAGTTGAGAATGGTCATAAGGTATTTAACTACCGCCTTGGGGTAATAGCCTGCCTGCCTGTAATAATCGAGGGATAACTCGGGGTCTTTTCTTTTTGAGAGCTTTCTCTTTACGCCGCCGTCCACCTTCATCAAGCTACAGGTATGCCCGTACGAGGGCAGTTTAAAGCCCAAAACCTTGAAAAGCTCTAAATGAATGGGAAGGCTCGAGAGCCACTCTTCACCCCTTATTACCAAAGTAGTGTGCATAAAGTGGTCGTCGATAGCGTGTGCGAAGTGGTAAGTGGGAATACCGTCCGACTTTAAGATGACGACGTCCTGGTCGTTTTCGGTGACGGTGATGTCGCCCTTAATTCTGTCTTTAAAGGTAATCTTATTCTCGGTATTGCCCTGCGATTTTAACCTTATTACGAAGGGTTTGCCCTCTGCAAGGTTATTATAAATCTCATCTTCGCTCAAGTTGCGGCACTTGGCGTATTTGCCGTAGTAGCCCGTAATCTCCTTGCGCTCGGTCTGCTCTGCACGGACGGCGTTAAGCTCGTCCTCAGTACAGAAACAGGGGTATGCAAGTCCCCTTTCTATTAAGTCCTTGACGTAAGCACGGTAAATCGACGCACGCTGACGCTGATAGTAAGGACCGTATTTATTAAGCGGGGAATCGATTTCCGCACCCTCGTCGAAGTTCAAGCCGAAGTAGTTTAACGAACGAATGACCGACTCGACCGCACCGTCCACCTTTCTTTTTAAATCGGTGTCCTCTATACGCAGATAGAAAATACCGCCCGTAGTGTGGGCGATACGCTCGTCCGCAAGGGCGGAATAGAGGTTGCCTAAGTGTATAAAGCCCGTAGGCGAGGGCGCAAGGCGGGTTACCTCCGCACCCTTTTCAAGCTGTCTTTCGGGATACATTTTTTCGTACTCTTCTAAGGGCAGTAAATCCTTATCGGGAATCAAGACCGATGCTAATTTTTTTAAATCCATTTTATTCACCTTTATTTTCGTTTATTTCCTTGCTTTCTGGTTGAGCGTTCTCCGTATCGTTATTCTCTTTATCGCTCTCACAATTCTCTTTATCGCTATCACGGCTTTGCCCGAGCGATTTATCTTCCGCCTGCAAGACCTCTTTATGGGTAAGAATACGCTTTTCGTTGCCTACCCTTTTACGCAGATACTTGCTGTGGAAAGTCGGGGATATGAGATTGAAAAGTATGGTTATGACAATCAAGCCTATTACTATACCTAACAGCGTTTTGCCCATTTCTCCGCCGTTGTACATAGCGGCGTCCCACTCTCCCGAAATGAGAGCGTTGACCGTTAAATACAGCGTACGCCCCGGAACGAAGATTATTACGCCGGGCACGAAGAAGATTATCGCAGGAGCTTTTATGGTGCGGGCGAACACCTCCGAAAGGATAGCCGCAACCGCCGTCGCAACCAACATATCCACGAGAGTGTCGCCGACGAACGCCTCCATAACGAGATAGACCGCAAAGGTCACCATTGCATCTACCGCAGAGGGAATAAGCCTTTTGAACGAGCCGCCGAAAAAGACGGTGAACGCCGTCGTGCCGATAAAGCAGGATATTATCCTGTAAAGATAATCTTCTAGTCCTATTCTCTTATCGATAGGCACGTCCGCCATAAACGTAGCGGATATAAACATTGAAATACCGTAGCCTGCCACTATTGCAAGCGTGGTTATAATCGCATTTAACAGCTCGGAAGTGCCCGAATAGGTATCGCCCGAAAACAAATCTCGTATGGCGTTACACAGCAATAGCCCGGGGATAACTATCATTATCGTACCCATCATAACGGTCGATAGATGGCAGGTCAAGCCCGTGAGCGTGATAATCCAACACAAGAATGTAGACAGCACTCCGCCGATTAGCGAGAGCATAAACGTGCGGGCGTAGCTGTTAAAGGCAAGGCGGGCGAATATACAGCTTAAATACGCCATAAGTCCGCCGACAAGACCGCCGGGAAGTGCGTCAATAAGCGAACCTCCGTAAAAGACGGTGAACGCCGCCGCACCGATTCCTGCGGAAAGTGCGGTTATAAGCTTGCTCGGATTATGGCTTACCCTTAGTTTTTCAACGAGTTCCGCCGCCTCGTCCACGGGGTATTTTTTTGAACATATATCCCTGGAAAGCTGATTGTACGCCTCCATCTTTGCAAAGTTGTTGGATATGGAATAAACCCTTTTAAGCTGAGAAACTTGACTGCCGTCGGCAATCTTTACCCCCGCAATTATCATAGACGGGAAGGTGGAAACGCTTACCGCCGCCGCACCGTATGCGTTGCAGATATATTCTACTGCAAGCTCCACCCTGCCGACGGGGCAGCCGCAGGAGAGCAGTCCGCAGCCAACTTCTATCGCCACGGCGAGAACTTTATCGAAATAGGTTCTTTCACTCTCGGAATTATCCATATGATTTTGAACAATTACTTCTTCGTTTTCCATACCAGATTAATTATACAATAAAAAATATTTATGTCAATGAATTTGCAAATTAAAACCCCACTATAAGTGGGGTTTGGAAAAATTTTATCAACTTACTGCGCCTTTTTATCGGGCTTGTACAGCTTGCGCAAAACGAACCAACCCGCAATAAGAATCTGCATACCGCCCGCAACCAAATAGAACGGCCAGACGGGTATAGAGGTAAACAGCCTTAAAAAGACGTGAATGATTAAAATAATAGACCACAGCACGAGCGAGGCGGCAATGGCGAGCGTAAGCCTCCTGTACCACAGCGCCGAAAATACGGTGAACACTACCGCCGCAACGAAGGGCGCACAGACGTAGGCAAGATACGCATAGTTTTTAAGCGGCATAATGTAAAAGAAAATCATAAATACCGCCGTCGCTATAACGCAGACCAACCCTAACGAAAGCAGGGTTATAAGCACATGCTTTTTTTGCAGATTGAGTTTAGGCTTTAAACGCTTGCCGGGTTTTGCACGGACGACGTCGTCGAGCGAAATATGGTAAATATCCGCAAGCTTTATAAGTACCCTTAAGTCGGGAATAGATTCTCCCCTCTCCCACTTTGATACCGCCTTATCCGAATAATTAAGCATTTCCGCAAGCTGAAGTTGGGTCAAGCCCGCCTCCTGCCTTAGATGAGTAAGGTTTGCGGCAATGACCTCTTTTAAGTCCTCGGACTGTACGTTCTCTTCATTCATACCCGAATTTTAGCATAGTAATAGCAAAAATGCAAGCATTTTTATCAACTCTACCGTCGGTAGAGTGCACTATTCTGACGGTAGAGAGACTTTTCTTAAAATTCTACCGAATTTTGTAAGAGTAGATTAAATGGGTAAGGTTTTAGGTTGTAAATTATAAAAACACGGTCTATAATTACTATTAATCGATTTGACCGCCTTTATAGGCAGGGGCGATATATCTTTTGCCTTTAACTTAGCGTTTTGCCGTAAGGAAGCCCTAAAAAGCTGTCAGACCGAAATCAGACCGAAAAGTAAATTAAACTATATAAATTTTTTGCGAGGATTGTTATCTATGGAAAATTTTGAAATATTCGTCGATTCTGCGGCGAACTTAACCGACGAGTTGATAGCAAAGCACCACATCGGCGTTATCCCCTACACCTGCTCGATAGACGGCAAAGAGATGGAATGTTATCAGGACGGCGTTCCCTCCGACTCTATTGCAAAGAAGTTTTACGACGCAATGAGAGAAGGTGCAGAAACCAAGACGACGCTTATCAACGCAGACAAGTTTATCGACGCCGTTACCCCCGCCATGCAGGCAGGCAAGGATGTGCTTTTAATCGTTATTACCACTAAACTCAGCGGCACTTACAATCAGGCGCTTGCGGCAAAGGCAAGGCTTAAAGAGCTCTTCCCCGAGAGAAAGCTTTTGGTCGTAGACAGCTTTAACGCCTCCTTAGGCGAAGGACTTTGGGCGGTTTACGCCGCAGAAAAGAGAGACGCAGGCGAGGACATCGACAGCGTTTACAGCTGGGTATGCGACCATGTGGCGAACATGAATAGCTTTGTAACCGTATCCAGCCTTAAGTACTTAAAACGTACGGGAAGAGTTAATGCGGCAAAGGCTTTAATCGGTACTATGTTAAAGATT
>JBJFAF010000130.1:0-10891 GCA_051887755.1 Candidatus Coproplasma sp. | reverse complement strand
TTAATTTTATTTTTATTTTTAAAATTGACGTTTTATTCCGAACGATACGATTTATATATAGGCGTGCCCGCCGAAACCTTAAGGGCGGGTAAATATTTACACGATAGATTGAAAGATGCGAATAATTTGAAAGCAAGTCCGTTTTTTTGCGTCGGGTGGATAATTTCCATAAAAACGCTTGCCTTAAAAAAGGAGGAAAAAACGATGAGCATTTTTCAAATTATCGATGCGTTTGCCTTTTACGGATTGGACGTAATACTGCTTGCGGCGTTGACTTCGCTTACGGTACAGATTTTGAAAAAGACCGTACTTAAAAAGTGCAACAAAAAGATTTTTACCTTTCTGCCCTTTTTATTCGGTACACTTTTTTATGCGGCTTATGCGGCGGTAAGACATTTAAGCCTCGAGTACCTCGTCGAAAACTATATTACCGTTTTAGAATACGGTTTTTCGGTGGGAACTCTCGCTACATTGACGTACGTCTGCTACGAGCAATTTTTACAGAATAAAAGCACGACTTCCGCAACCGAAGAAGTTATCGCAACGCTGATTGCGGGCTACGTTCCCAGCGACAGCGTAGAGCAGGTGGCAAAGCTTATCGCCGAGGCGATAGGCAAAGACGTCTTAGGCGACGGCGCACAAAAGACTGCGGAAATACTTACGGAAAATCAAGCCGAAGGCGTTTCCCAAAACGACGTTAAATTGCTTGCAAAGCTGATTATTGAGACGCTTGCACACCTTAACGTATAAAGCCGTTCCGTAATAGGCGGCGGGCGCAACCGATTATCAGTTGCGCCCGTTTTTTTATTTTTTTTCGCCGCATTGCCGTCACCGTTCATCTCGCCGTACGCATTATCCTGCCGAACGTAGTTTGACTTCGTACACGACTGTTAGCGTATTAGTCAAGCTGTCCTTTAACGTTTCGTAGTATCTGTTCTGTTTTTTATAAAGCAAATCTTTCGCACCCAATACATCGCAGTGAATATCGTTGGTATATGCATACAAGTCCTCCATAAAAGCTTTAATCGTGTCTTCCCCTAAGCGCAGGACTTCGGCGGAGGTCTCCTCCTCGCCCCTCTGTTTATCCCGTTTCGTCTTATCGTCCTGCACCTTTGCTGCCGCAGAGAACGAAAGCTTTAGAACGGGCACGCCCTTTTCCACCTTTAACGAAATATCGCCCTTACACCCCCTTATGCTTATCGTCGTAGCATTCTCGCCCTCCCCGCAGGAGACGAAAGTGCGGCGTATATCGCCGTTTAAAAGGTTGAAGGCAAACGCCTGCTCCTTACTCAAAATGCCCGCAAGCACACCGTCGCTGAACACTGCGGTCTTACCGCAGAAGAATTCAACGTTTTCGCCCCCGTCGGAATTCCCCTGCCCCAGCGCTAGAGAGCCGCCTTGTCCGCCGTCCTCTCCACCCTCGTCCGTGCCCTCGCGCTCACCGCCGCTGACCTCTATATACGGCATAAAAGAGGCGTGGCTTTGGGAGTAGTACCCCTGTCCGAAGTCGTTCAAATTTGCGGTCGAAACGTTGGCGGACTTCTGCGCCTCGTCCGATAAAAGCCTATCCACCGAGTCCGTGACCGAATCGCCGTAGGGCAGTTGCATAGAAAACAGCTCTCCCGCCTTACCATTGCAGGCAGCAATCTTAGGGGTAAGCCCCGAATACTCGTTGGAGAAAAAGTAGTTGAGCTGTGAATTTATATCCTTACTAAAACAGCTTTCGCCTATAATTATAAGTTTGCAGAACACGAGTTTAGGGTAAAAGCCCGTCTTTACGTTTACGTCGTTTAATGCGTCCGCAACCGACTCACCCCTGCCCGTCACGACGGTAAACTGCGTATTTTCTCCGTTTTCGGCGGGCATAGGCACGGCGAGCTGAGCGGTCAAAACCATCTCGTCGTCCTCTTCAAAGTCAATACCTACGCCGATTATAACCGAGGTCTTCCTTAAATCCACGAGCCCGAAGTCGTTGGTGAAAAACAGCGCAGAAAGAGTTATTATCAAAAGTGCGATAAAAAAACCGCTTAGGCGTTTAAAAAAGCTCTCCTTTTTCACTTAGCCCTCCTTTTAAGCAACCAAGCACTCAGCGGAATAACGTACGCAAAGATTAGCGCAGGGAGCCAAAACCACCTTGCGGCGGCTTGATACAAAAGCGAAAACTTGTTGTTTGCGACGAACGTTGTAACGATTAAAACGGCGTTTACGCATAGTGACAGCACAGAGCGTTTATCCCACCCGAATGCATAGCTTAGACAGTGTACGCTCGCCTGAATATGAAGAACTATAGCGAATAAAATAACTATATCCAAGGCATATAGCAGGGTCAAATCTATTCTTCCGACGTAGCTTATCGCAGGGAAAAAGACGGAGATTTCGTTCAAGAGAAAGGTTCTCGACGGCGTCATCGCCCCGTAGACTGCGTAGAAGATTGCAAGCAGGGCAATAACTATTAAACCGCCGAACGCATAGGACAGGGTGATTTTTGCCGCATCCCCCTTTTTATAGCGGTAGCAACCCATAAAAATAAGCAAAAACGCACTGTCCGAATATTTGAACACCGAAGACAGCGCACCGCCCGCAAGGGTGGAAAAGGGCTGATTGAACACGGGCAAAAGATTAGAATACTTCCCCTCCCCCGCTGACATAACCAAAATTGCGGCTATGCTTATTAAAAAGACGGGCAAACAAATATCTGCACACCTGCCTGCGTTGGTAAACGACTTCGCCCCCGCATAAATTGAGAATATGAAAAATGGCAGAAAGACGTATAACGAGGGCACGGTATCGTAAAAGGCGGCGTGCACTAAAAGCTGTTGCTCGACCATAGGCACGATTGCGGCGAGAATAAAGTACAGTGCAAACAGCGCATAAACTATCCTTGCAACGACCTTGTTGAAGGTACTCTCTAAAAGCTGAAAAAAACTCTTATCCGTTCGTGAGGACAGATATGCAATCGACCATATAATCACCGTCTGTACGGCAAGGTCGAAGAGTGCGGGGAAGATTAAATCGTTTCCGCTTGCCGTAGCCGCCGCCGAAGGATATATAATCAATTTCAGCACAGCGTTATACGCTATTAAGATAAAACATATCTGTCTTACGGAAATTCTCTCTTTCATTTCTTTTCCTTAAACCTCGTTTTATTCGGCGAGCCGAGCACCTTAGGGCGTTTCGACAGTGAGGCGTAGTTGGCTTTAAACAGCGAATCTGCCATATCCCTCGTAATCAAAGGCGCATACGGGGCGAGCAGCGGCACGCCGTAGTCCTGCTCCGTACAGAGATAGCTCAAGATATACGCCGTTAAAAGCACTATGCCGAAAGTACCCACGCTGCCTGCGATGATTAAATACAAAAACCGCAAAGTCGTTGTCGTCTCCACCATATCGGGCACGGTGTAAAGGCAGATTGCCGAAAAGGCGATTATTATTACCGCAGGGGTTGAAATTATACCCGACTTTACCGCCGTGTCGCCCAAAACCAAAGCGCCGACCACCGAAAGGGCTAACCCTACGTATTTGGGCATACGCACGGACGCCTCGTTCAAGACCTCCAACACGAAGAGCGTTAAAAAGATTTCTACGCTTGGAGATAGCGGAATCCCCGCAACTGAACTTGCGATTTTAAAGAGCAGTTTGGCGGGAATTAATTGAATTTTAAATAGCTGTGCGCAGACGTAAAAGGCGGGCAAGCCCACCCCGACGAGCACCGACGCAACCCTTATAAAGCGCAAAATCGTCGCCCTGTAGCTCACGGCGTAGTAATCTTCCGCCGACTGAAAATCTTCGGTCAAGATATAGGGTACGGTCAAGGCTATGGGCGAACCGTCAACGATTATCCCCACCCTGCCTTCGCAGATTTTTGCACAGAAAATATCGGGCTTTTCGCAGGTGGAATTACGCCTAAACAGCGAGCGAGGCCGCTTTGAAATAAAACCAGCGATATAGGACGAATCGGGGATTAAGTCAATCTCTTTGTTCAAAATCTTCTCTTCGACCTTCTTTGCAAGCCCCTGCGGACACACCCCGTCTAAATAGCAGAGCGCAACCGCCGTCTGGCTCTGCTTGCCGACGGTTATAGTTTTAACCTGCAATTTTTCGCTCTTAAGCCTCTTTCTCACAAGCCCTAAATTGACCTTTATATCCTCGGTAAACCCCTCCCTCGGTCCCTTTATAGTTATCTGCGTAGGCGGCTCAGCGACGGCTCTGCCCGGCGGGCTCTTTACGCCGATTATAAAAATCTTGCTCTCCCCGTCGATTAAAAGAGCGGCGTTCCCGTCCGAAATCGCCTTGACGACTTGTATATCTTTCTCCTCCTCCTTAACTTCGGGCGAGGCTAATAAGAGCTTTATCTCTTCCGCCCCGTCCTCGTTTTTTACCGCACGGAGGGGCTTTACGATAAGCTCGCCTATCATATTCTTATCTACTATGCCGTCGGCGTAGATTATCGCAAACTCTTTGCCGTGCAGGGAGTTGAACTTGAACACGAGAATATCCTGCGAAGGAAGTTTTTGTTTTATCGCCTTAATGCGGTTTTGTAAATCGCCATTCATATCTAAAATAATATTTGCAAAAATCTGCGTAAAATACGGGCGTTTAAGGCATTGCCTTCACAATTGACAACGGCTTGGGCAAGTGATATAATTTGGGGCAGATGAATACTATATCTTACGAAAGCAAATTTTTTAACCCCACCGACACTTTAGAATGCGGACAGATTTTCCGCTTTGAAAGATTTGAAAAGGGCTATAAGGTCATTTCCCGTGACAAGGCGTGCTATATCTATTCGGAAGGCGACACGACCTTTATCGAAAGCGAGGAGTGCGACTATTTCTATAATTTTTTCGATTTGGATAGAAACTACGGAAAAATCGTAGAGAAAATGGAAGAGTTCGGCGTACCCGTCTTATCAAAGGCGGCAAGTGCGGCAAGGGGCTTAAGACTTTTAAATCAAGACCCCGAGGAGATGATTTTTTCCTTTATAATCTCTCAAAACAACAACATTCCCCGAATTAAAAAAATAATCTCGGGCATTTGCCGAGAGTTGGGGGAGGAAAAAGAGTTTATGGGCGAAAAGTATTACGCCTTCCCCACCGCCGCAAAAATGGCGAAAAAGGACGCCGACTTTTTCAAGAGCTTAGGCGCAGGATACAGGGATAAATTTCTTTTCGAGACGGCTCGCCGCATCGAATGCGAGGGGATAGCGCACTTAAACGACCTCTCCGCAGACGATTTGCGAAAAGCTCTTTTGACCTACAAGGGCATAGGCGGTAAGGTTGCCGACTGCATCTCCCTCTTCGGGTTCAAAAAGACGGAGAGCTTCCCCGTAGATACTTGGATAGAAAAGCTTTACAGGGAAGATTTTAACGGAAACTTGACGGACAGGGATAAAATTTCAGCGTACTTTAAAAATGCGTTCGGAGAGTATTCGGGGTACGTTCAACAGTATTTATTCTACTTCAAAAGGCAAAACTTATAATATGCCCGATTATTTTTCCCATGCGATTTGCGCACAAAAAATTTTAGAAAACTGCAATAAAAAAACACGTTCTTTAATTTGCGACAGCGCCTTGTTCTATTTAGGCGCACAGGGCGGAGACGTGTTTTTTACTTATAAACTAAACCTGGGTCAACACAACTTAGGCAAAAGACTGCACGCCATTTCGGCGTATAAACTATTCAACCTCCTATCGGAGGGGGACTTAAGCTACGCCTGCGGCTTTGCAACACACTACGCAATAGACAGCACCCTACACCCCGCAGTATACGCCTTTGAATCAAATTGCCGCACTCCGTTCGCCCATATGCGCTTTGAAAGCGACTTAGGGCTTTATATAAGCCGCAAATACGGCATTACCCGCCGCATATTGCCGCACGAAAGCGTTTTACGCTCGACTTTTAAAATCTACGACAGCATAGTCAAGGTAGAGCCTCAGATAACGCTGACGGGCGTAGAGCGCTGCCTTAAACGCCACTTTACGCTAAGCCGAGAAATGCTTAAAAGAAAGCGCTTAACTTACGCTTTAAGCTACGACTTCTCGTCGTTATCGGGCGCAGTCGAGGACGCCGTGTCGTTCGGCGTAACCTGTGCGGAGGCGGTTGCGGCGGGCAATTTAGACGAGCAGTTGTTCTGCAATTCGTTCAACGCTAAATAACCGCCGAACACCTTATCGTAAACGCTGTGGCAAAGCGCCTCGTCGTACAATTCGTCTTGAGTAATCTCGTCCGCAACGCCGTCCTCCGACGACAGCTGTAAAACAAGATACCTCTTATCCTCCAACATTTTGAACGCCTGCAAAAAGGTAACGGAATCGTCGCACAAAACGTACTTAACCTCTATCCCCCTCTTCAGCCGCCCCTTTAAAGAGAAGTTTATTAAATTCGCTTTGGGCGGTTTTTCAAATATTGACGGCGTTAAAAAAACCGCAAGCACCGCAAGCGAAATATTGTACCCCGTCAAAAAGAACGCAACCGTCAGACCGATCGCACATAGTGCGGCAATTACCTTGACGACGATTAGCGAAGTGCGCTCGCTAAAATGCCTGCGCAAGACACACCTAAGCGCCCTGCCGCCGTCTAAAGGGTAGGCGGGCAAAAGGTTGACGATAAGCATTGCGATATTTGCACGCATAACCGTGTCGGTATAGGCGTAGCTTTCGGGGAAGAACCACCACAGCCCCGCCAAAAAGACGCAAAGGCAGGCGTTTACGAACGGTCCCGCAAGGGCGAGAGCCATCTCCTCTTTGGGGCGTATGCCCTCTATATCGTACACGGCGGAAGCCCCGTAAGGCATAATCTTGACCTCGCTGCACGCATAGCCCGACTTTGCGGCGTAAAAGATATGACCGCACTCGTGCAGGAGGGCGGTCATAAGACATAGCAGAATATTAGGCAGTCCGCCAAACACTGCGCACAGCAGCATAACCAGCAAAAACAGCGGATGTATTTTTATTTTCACGAATTCCAGACGGGTACTGCCCCCGTAAGCGTGTAGCAATTAAGCAGCGTTTCGCCGTCGTACATACTTATACGCACTTCGTTATCGCCGTTTGAATAGGCAAAGGGAAGATTGCCTTTAACCTGTTCGCCTACGCCCGAATAGACTGTTGTAAGCCCCGTCACGACGCTGCAAAAGGACGAAGTATGTTCAATCTTTACGGTATAAACCCCGTTGCTCTCCGATACAGAGGATACTTTTCCGTCGCAAAGAGGATAGACCGAAGTCTTTTCCGTAAAATGCAACACGCCGTCAGCCGTGGCTGCAACGGTTGCCTCGGACGTCTCGCTTACGGGCGAGGTTAAAGTAAATTCGTTATAGGGCGTCTCCTTAGCCTCGACAGCGGTAAGGTTGCCCACGAAGGTATTAATAGCCGTATTCGGCAAAAAGAAATTGCAGAGGAATATACCCGTTGCGATAAGGCAGGCGATAACCGCCTCGCATATGATTATTGCGCCGAGCCTATCCTTCTTCTTTACGGGATTTACAGGGGAAGACACGTCCTCGGCATACACGAAAGAGCCGTTCTCTCCCTCGGGCAAGGCGTCCTCCATTCTGCCGTTCACGCTCTCTATAACGTCGGACTTCAAATCTTCCTGCGCCTTCGCCTTACGAGCAAAAAGACTCTTCTTTTTGACTACGTTGACGGTACTCACGGGAATTTCCAACATTTGTGCGTATTCTAACCCTTCGTTGAATTGATTGGTTTGATTCATTATTGCTTGCTCCTTATCTCGTCGTTCAATCTAATATACGCAAAGGACAAGCAGTTAAGAACAATTAGACGAAAATAGTTGCACGGCTATTCTCGTCTAATTTTGGGTTAGTATTTAGTTGTTAGTTATTAGCCATTGCGTTTGCAAGCGACGCAAACTGCTCGGGGGAGAGGCTTTCGCCCCTTACGGCAAGGTCAAGCCCGCAACCTAAAACCAACTCTTCCGCCTGACCCCGAGAGAGCGAAAAGCTGTTCATAAGGTTGTTCACGAGCGTCTTTCTGCGTGAAGAAAAGGAAGCTTTAACGACCTTTTTATACAATTCCTCGTCTTTAACCTCAAGCCGCTTTTCACTTAAATCGATGCGCACTACCGCACTGTCCACGTTGGGGCTAGGTGTAAAACGCTCCCTGCCGACCCTCTCTAATATCGCACACTCGCCACGGAGGGCAACGTTTGCCGTGATTGCGCCGTAGTCGGGCGTACCCGCCTTTGCGCAAAGCCTTAAGGCGACCTCCTCCTGCACCATAACGGTGAGCGACTTGCACTTTTTAGACCGCTCTACGAACAGCATTATAAGGGGCGTGGTTATATAATAGGGCAGGTTGGCGACGACGAGGTACTCGCCCAAGCCTTTTTCAATCTCGTCCAATCTTAAGCGCAAAAAGTCTTTAAAGATGATTTCGGCGTTGTCCACGCCTGCAAGCGTGCGTGCAAGCACGGGCTTTAAAGACGAATCAATCTCGTACCCGTATACGAACTTCGCCTTGTTTGCAATGGCTTTGGTAAGAGTACCTGCGCCGCAACCGATTTCTATTACGATGCTATCTTTAGTAACGCCTGCGCCGTCGACTATGCGGTTTAAAAGCTCTTCGTCGCCTATAAAGTTTTGACCGAACTTCTTT
This sequence comes from Candidatus Coproplasma sp., assembly GCA_051887755.1. Taxonomy (GTDB): domain Bacteria; phylum Bacillota; class Clostridia; order Christensenellales; family Borkfalkiaceae; genus Coproplasma. Next base: position 2,277 of record JBJFAF010000130.1, on the reverse strand, counting down.
TTAAAGGTAAAGCCCGTGCCGTCTATTGCAGAACGCAACCCTCTTTCCATAAACTTCCTGCCTTCCCGCCGCATATAAAGGCGGTAATTAAAGATAATAATGTTAGTCCCTTACGGGACGGTTACAAAAGATTAATAAAGCCGAAGTATCTACTTCGGCTTTCGGTTTTTTATCCCAGCTTAGGGAAAAGCCTATGGGCGTTCTCCCATACAGTCTTTGCCATCTCTTCCACCGTTACCCCCCTAATATCCGCCATGCAAGCGCATATTTCGGGTATTGCAAGCGGGGTGTTGGGAAAAATGCCGTACTTACTTTGCGGCGGCATATAGGGGCTGTCCGTCTCGGTTAAAAGCCTGTCCGTACCTAAACCGCCTATAGTTCTTTTAACCTTTTTTGCGCCCTTCCAAGTGCTTGCACCGCCGAATGAAAAGCATAGACCCAACTTTTCAAACTCTTTAGAGAGTTCGGCAGAATGTGAATAGCAATGCAAAAGAGCGCCGTGTTTTAAAAGCTCTTTATTCTCGCTTAAAAGGGCGAGCATATCCTCGGCGCAGTCCCTTGAGTGAATCTGTACGGGCATTGACAGCTTGTCCGCAAGAGTCAACTGCCTTAAGAATAACTCGTGCTGCAAGCCCTTATCCGTGTCGGGATAGTGATAGTCAAGCCCTATCTCGCCCAAAGCTACGCACTTAGGGTGCGCACACAGCTCTTCAATCCCGTCCAAATCGCCTTCGCTATATTTAGAAAGCTCGGTCGGGTGAAAGCCTGCGGTGAAATATACGCCGTCGTATTTTTCCGCAATCTCTTTCGCCGTGCGGGAGGAGGTTAAATCAAACCCGACGGTTATAACCTTTTTAACTCCGCTTAAGGCAAACTCTTCGACGAGGGCGTCCAAATCGCCGTAATTTTCATAGTCCAAATGACAGTGAACGTCGATATACATCAGGATAAGATACTTCCGTCGGGAATATCCTTTTCGGGGCTGACGATAGAGAGCGTTCCGTCGGGCGATTCCGCACAGACAATCATACCCTCGCTCTTAATGCCCTTCATCTCTCTGGGTGGCAGGTTGGTCACGACTATAACCTTTTTGCCCACCATCTCTTCGGGGGTGTAGTGCTTTGCAATGCCAGATAAAATGGATAAGGTCTTGTTGCCCACCTTGACCGTTTCGTGCAAGAGCTTGCTCTTTTTAACCGCCTCGCACGCCGTTACGAGCCCGACCTGCATCCTTACCTTTGCAAAGTCGTCGATTGTAATTTCGGGCACGTTCTCCTCCTCGGGGGCGGGGTTTGCTTCCGCCATCTGCTTTGCCGCAATCTCGTCAATCTTGCCCTTGATATCGGCAAAGTTTACCCTTTCAAACAGCGTTTCGGGCTCTGCCACAACCTTGTACTCTTCCTTTAAGCCAAACTTAGAAAGGTTAGAATATTCTCTCACTTCACCGCCGATTTGCTCGGCAATCTTTTCCGCCGTCTGGGGCATAAAGGGCTTGAGCATAGCGCCGCCGATTGCAATCGCCTCCAAGAGGTTATACATAACCTGCTGTAACCTAAGCAGGTCAGCCTCGTTCTTTGCAAGTATCCAAGGGGTGGTTTCGTCTATATACTTATTTGCACGCCTGAAGAGCGACCAAACGCTGTCCAAAGCGTCTGCAATCTTAAACTCTTCCATTGCGCTTTCATACCCTTCGAAAGCAGATTTAGCGCAAGATATAAGCTCGGCGTCGACTTCCGCACTCACGCCCGTAGGCTTAACGGTACCGCCGAAGTACTTGTTAGCCATTGCAACCGTACGCTTAACCAAGTTGCCCATGGTGTTTGCAAGGTCGGAATTAATTCTCTCGCAGGTGAGCTCCCAAGTTATTACGCCGTCCGAATTATAGGGCATTTCGTGCAGAACGAAGTAGCGCACCGCATCCACGCCGAAAATTGACACGAGGTCGTCTGCGTAGATTACGTTGCCCTTGGACTTGGACATCTTGTCGCCGCCCTGAAGTAGCCAGGTGTGACCGAACACCGTTTCGGGCAACGGCTCGCCCAACGCCATCAAGAAGATAGGCCAATAAATGGTGTGGAATCTTATTATATCCTTGCCGATAACGTGCACGTTCGCAGGCCAGAAATCTTTATAAACTTGCGAAGAGCCGTCCACGTCATAGCCCAAACCCGTGATATAGTTGGTAAGTGCGTCCAACCAAACGTAGACGACGTGCCTATTATCGAAGTCAACGGGAATACCCCATTTAAAGGATGTACGGGAAACGCATAAATCCTG
>JBJFAF010000129.1:7432-10929 GCA_051887755.1 Candidatus Coproplasma sp. | reverse complement strand
ATAACCGCACGGCTTTTGTATTAAGTTTTAAAAAGCTCGTCTATCCGCTACTAATAGGTTATTGATTGCCGGGCGTTTCGGGGTCGACTACGCTGAATATGTAGGATGCATATTCACCCGTAAGTGCGGCGGCAAGCTTTTCGGGAGTAGGGTCGCTCACAGGCGTACCGTAAGTGATAAGCAGTTGTTCTTCTATGTAATCAAAATTAATTAAGAATACGTACCAGTAAGTTGCCTCCGCAACGGAAACCTGAGTAAGCGAAGAACAGCCTGCAAAGGCGTTACCTCTGATTATAGACGTCAACGGCAACGTAACGATTTCAAGCGAGGTGCAGTTTTCAAACGCACTTACGCCTATATCGGTAATGATAATATTCGCATCGTTATTTATCGTAACCGTTTTTAGCGAGGTACAGCCCTTAAACGCCTCTGCATCGATTTTTTCAACGTTTTTAGCTGTAAAGCTGACCATATTAATTGCATTATGGAATGCGTGTTGAGGAATATAGTCTATGCTTGCCTCAATATTAATTCCCGTTATAAGCGAGTTGCATAAGAATGCGTTTTCGGCTATTGATGTAACAGCATAACCGCCTAAAGTTTCAGGTATTGTAACGTTTCCGCTCTCGCCTGCGTAGCCCCTTATTTCGACTGTAACGGTCTGAGTGGAGGGGTCGGTGTTCTCGGTGTAAAGAAGACCGCTTTCGTCAAGCTTGACGTTAACGTAAACGTAACTGCCGTTTAGTCCGTTGCCTTGGTCGTCGATAATAGCATAGTAAGGGCTTAAATTTTTGGGTAGACCGCCCTCAAAATATCTCGCATTAACGTTAATACAGCCCCAGAATGCGTAATTGCCTATTGTCGTAACCGATTCGGGGAAGTAAACGGCGATAAGAGAGGTACAGCCGTCGAACGCCTTTTCTGCAACTTCAGTAATGGTATCGGGAATAACGAGTATTTCAATGCTCTTATCCTCAACGCCCGTCAGGGTATATCCCGTATAAGTTACGCCCTTATAGGTATAGGTAACGTTGTCAAGAATTCCTTTGGCATAGCGTAACTTTTCGGAGAATACGACGTTAGCGTTGGACTTAACTGCAACCACCCAACCGTCTATGGTTAAAATGCCGTCGACCCAGTTAGTTTCGTCGTTATATATCGCCGTATTATAGAACGCGTTTTCGCCTATGCCCGTCACGCCGCTGCCTATCGTTACGCTTTCAAGTGAGGTGTAACTGTCGAACGCAGACCTTTCTATCTCACCGTCAGTGATAATCACGGTTTTTAATTTGCTCTTTGGAATATAGCTTATTACGTTTGCGGGAATGGTAGCGCTTTCAATTGGACAGTTACTGTCGAACGCATAATCCCCTATTTGGGTTACGCTGTCGGGTATGGTTATGGTTGTAAGAGAGCTACAATTATAGAATGCAGAATTTCCTATTTCGGTAACGCCGTCGGGTATAGTTATACTCGTAAGCGCAGTGCATTCGTAGAATGCATAATCTGCAATGCCTACCGTGTCGTCTCTTAACGTAACTTGCGTCGCATTTACGTCGCAGTCTATTACCCATTTATCAACGTATTGCACGCCGTTTTCGGTCTTTAATAAACTATTGCAATTAAAGAACGCATAATTTCCTATGCTCGTCACGCCGCTGCCTATCGTTACGCTTTCAAGCGAGGTGCATTCTCTGAACGCATAATCTCCTATGTTCGTCACACTGTCGGGTATGGTTAAATTCGTAAGCGAGGTGCATTTATTGAACGCATAACCTAAAATTAATTTAGTAGTAGTGTGAATTGTACAGCTTGTTATATCTGTTGATTTTGCCTTAATAAGCACGACGTAAGGATTATTAGCGTTTCCTAAATAATAACCGTTGTCGTATTCGTTAAAGACAAGCTTTGTACAGCCGTCGAAAGCCGAATAACCTATGCTCTTCATGTTGCTACCTATCGTTACGTTTTTAAGTGAGGCGCAACCGCTGAACGCATTATTTCCTATAGTCGTCACATAGTCGGGTATTGCTACGCTTTCAAGCAAGGCGCAACCGCTGAGCGCAGCAGAACTTATGCTCTTACCGCTTGTAATTTCAACTGTTTTTAAGCTGATATTCTTTATAAAAGCAATAGACGACGCGGGTACGGTGGCGTTTTCAATGGGGCACCCATGGAACGCATTACTTCCTATGCTCGCCACGCTGTTGGGTATCGTTATGCTTGTAAGCGAAGTGCAATTATTGAACGCATTATTTCCTATGCTCGTCACGCTGTTGGGTATCGTTATGCTTGTAAGCGAAGTGCAATTATTGAACGCATACTTTCCTATGCTCGTCACGCTGTTGGGTATCGTTACGTTTTTAAGCGAAGTGCAATTATTGAACGCGTTACTACCTATGCTCGCCACGCTGTTGGGTATCGTTATGCTTGTAAGCGCGGTACAACCATTAAAAGCACCAATTCCTATGCTTGTCACGCTGTCGGGGATAGTAATAGCGCCCTTGATTGCTTTTGGAACGTATATGATTTGCGTTTTATCTTTATTATAAAGGATTCCGTCATAACTTGCATAAGCCGTATTGCCGTCGTTTACCGTAATGCTTTCAAGCGTAGTGCGGTCTGTGAATGCGTCACTTTTAATTTCATAATCTTTACCGTGGTAATTAGTGGGTAAGGTTAATTCGGTATCCGCACCAACACAGCCCATTAAATATACAGTACTGCCGTTCTCGTAGAACAGTAAATAGCCGTTTAATATTGCAAGTTTACTTTCGCCTCCGGCGGGGGTGTACACGTTTAAAGCATATCGTGCGACGTAGCTGTTATCGTTGTAGCTAATACTAAGCGAAGAACGATTATACACTTCTATTAATTTAGTGCATCCGAAGAATGCGTCGTTCCCTATGCTTGTCATGTTGTCGGGTATAGTTATGCTCGTAAGCGCAGTGCAACAATAAAAAGCCTTGTTTCCTATGCTCGTTAAGCTGACGGGGAATTCGACGCTCGTAAGTGAGGAACAACCGTAAAAAGCATAGTCCCCAATGCTGTTTACGCCGTTGGGTATAGTTATACTCCTAAGCGAGGTGCAATTATAGAACGCATATTGACTTATATCGTAGTTTTTATTATTAAACATCTCGGGGAGCGTTAATTCGGTATCCGTGCCAGTATATCCGATTAAATATACCGTGTCGCCGTCCTCGTAGAAAGTATATCCATTCTCATTTGTCACAACTTTGCTCGTCTCGTCTTTGGAAGTGTAAACGTTAAGCGCATAGTTTGTAACGTAGCTATCGGCAAAGTCCTCGTTAAGATTGAGCGAAGATAAATTATAAACTTCTACTAAATTACTGCAATTATAGAACGCATAAGTTCCTATGTTCGTCACGCCGCTGCCTATCGTTACGCTTTCAAGTGCGGTACAATTCTGGAACGCATAAGTTCCTATGTTCGTCACACTGTCGGGTATGGTTATACTCGTAAGCGAGGTGCAA
>JBJFAF010000129.1:0-7332 GCA_051887755.1 Candidatus Coproplasma sp. | reverse complement strand
TCGGGTATGGTTATACTCGTAAGCGAGGTGCAAGCTGAGAAATCTATGCTCGTCACGCCGTCGGGTATGGTTATGCTCGTAAGCGAGGTGCAGTCTGAAAAATCTATGCTGTTGCATACGCTTCCATCGGCAAATGTTACGGCTACTATTTTATCGGAATTGAACAAATATGAGGGTATCTTTTTTACGTTTTCGCCTACGTTCACCGTTATGCCTTCGCCGTTTGTTCCCGCATAAGCGAATATTTCATTATTGATACTTAAATTATTAAATTCGGTTATGTTATAGTTAATTTCAGTAAGGGCGGCGCATTTATAAAACGCTGCGTTCCCTATGCTTTTTACGCTGTTGGGTATAGTTATGCTCGTAAGCGACGCACAATTATAGAACGCAGCGTTCTCTATGGTCGTCACACTGTCGGGTATAGTTATACTCGTAAGCGAGGTGCAATCGGCAAACGCAGTGCCCCCTATTTTTGTAACGGGGATACCGTTATAAGTAGAGGGGATAACAATATCGTTATCCGTACAAGTGCCTATTCCGGAAACGAAGTAGTTCGTCGAAAAATAATTTGTATATTCCGTATATTCCAACCCTTTACTGCCGCCTGCGTCCTCGCCGCAAATCGTGCAGACGTTGTCTTCCCATTCGTGCGCCGGCTTCGGCACGTTTTCGATTTTCGTTTCACCGCATACGGAGCAAGTGTAAGTCTTTTTTCCCTCTTCTTTACAGGTGGGTGCGTCGGTGATTTCGCCTTCGTTCCAACTATGCCCCGTGGGCGGCGTAAAATTATCCTCATAATTATCGCCGCACTCGCAGGTATGTAGGGTGTATCCGTTCTTCGTGCAGGTAGGATTAATAATCGTTACCGTGTAGTTGTGCGTATGCTCTGTGCCGCCGTCGGTAATTTCGCCTTCGTTTCCTCCGCCGGGAGTACCGCCGTTCGTCGTCCCACCGTCGCCGCAGGCGGTAAATATTGCCGCACAGGCAGTAGTCATAGCTAAAGCGGCAAAAAGTGCAATAATTTTCCTTTTCATAAAACCTCCTAAAAAATTGTTTTTTATGGTTCGGGTGCGGGTAAAACGGCGTAGGTTTTAAAAAGTATAAAAAAAGTGCGCCCCAATTAAGAGACGCACCCCTGATATTTGCAAGCTGAATCTCCTAATTGCCGCTAAACAAAATCAAAAGGGTAATTTTCCGCAAAATGCTACACAAAATTAATACCACTCAGTTGGAGAGACAGCTTATCAGGCTGACCTGCACATGTGATATTATTTTGTTTTACGCCAAAAAATTTATGCACGCAAAAATAACGGCATAAAAAAATGCGGAAAGGTATAATCCCCTAATATTTGATTTTGTTTAGCGTACCCATTATATCACTTAAATTAAAAAAAGGCAATAGTAAGGCAAAAGTTAGCTAAATAAAATAATCATTTTTTTAAATTGACTTATTCACTGTTTTGCTTTACAATATTAAATATATATAGTTATAGATAAAAACCTTATTCTTGCCTTCCCTAAAGAATAGGGAAGGTGGCACGAACGCAAGCGAGTGACGGAAGAGTTTGATAAAAGAATATTTCACCAATAAAATTAAGGTAAAAGCAAAGTTAAATGATAATTTTGGGTATTGACCCCGGGTTCGGCACCATGGGGTACGGCGTAATTGAAAAAAAGGACAACGGAGATTGTATCCCCGTCGATTACGGCGTTATCAAAACCCCTGCAAACGAAACCTTCCCTGTACGCCTTGCTATATTAGAGCAGGGGCTTAATAAGCTGTACGACAAGTTCAAGCCGCAGGAAATTGCCCTTGAAGAATTGTTCTTTTCAAAGAATATCACTACGGGTATTCAGGTTGCGGAAGCAAGGGGGGTAATACTTCTTTCTGCAATCAAGTATTGCGGTAGATTATACGAGTACACGCCCAACCAGATTAAACAGGCGTTGACGGGCTACGGCAAGGCGGACAAGGTGCAGATGATGCACGTCGTGCAGTCGCTTTTAAAGCTAAAGCAAATCCCCCGACCCGACGACGCAGCAGACGCATTAGCCGTTGCGCTGTGCCATGCGCACACTTCCCGTTTCGGGCTTATGTTTGGTATTAAATAAAAGGTAAGATATGATAGGTTATTTAAAAGGAAAGGTTATTAATATCACGGCTGAAACCGCACTCATTTTAGTCGGCGGCGTGGGCTACGAAGTGTACTGCTCGGGCTCGGCGTTTTCCAAAATGGCGCAGGGGCAGGAGTGCGAGATTTACACCTATTTGCAGGTCAGCGAACAAAACGGCGTAACGCTTTACGGCTTTTCCGACTTAAAGGAAAAGGAAATGTTCTTAAAGCTTATTTCCGTTTCGGGCGTAGGTCCTAAAATCGGGCTTGCCGTCCTTACCTATATGGATGCGGAGCAAGTCGTCACGGCGATTGCAACGGGAGACGTAAAAGCGCTCTCAAGGGTCAAGGGCTTAGGCAAAAAGACGGCGGAAAGGTTAATTTTAGAGCTTAAGGACGGCTTAGCCGCTATGCCCGTTTCTCCCTCGTCGGAAGGCGGCGCAATTACGCCGCAGGTTTCGGGCGGAGACGAGGACGCAGTCGTTGCGCTCACCTCGCTCGGCTTTACCCGTTCGGAGGCTGAAAAGGCGGTTATCCGTGCAAAGAGCGGCGGCGCAAACACCGTAGAAGAAGTCATTATGGCGGCTTTAAAGAGTATGTAAACGTAAAGGATAATTAAAATGTTTGACGAAGAAGACGAATACGGCGTAGAAGAGAGGTTAATTCAAAGCACTAAGGGCGAGTACGACGCTGAAGAAAATGCGTTGCGCCCTAAGACGCTTGACGCCTACGTCGGGCAGAGCAAGGTCAAGGAAAACTTAACCGTCTATATGAACGCCGCAAAGAAGAGGGGTGAAGTGTTAGAGCACGTCCTTTTGTACGGCGCACCAGGCTTGGGCAAAACGACGCTTGCGCACATAATCGCCAACGAGATGGGCGGTCAGCTTAAAATGACGAGCGCCCCTGCCATAGAGCGCAGCGGCGATTTAGCGGCGTTGCTTACGAATTTAAACGACGGCGACGTGTTGTTTATCGACGAAATTCACCGTTTAAACCACAGCGTAGAAGAAATATTATATTCCGCAATGGAGGACTACGCCCTCGACATTATCGTCGGCAAAGGACCGAGTGCAAGGAATATCCGCTTTTCGTTAAAGAAGTTTACGTTAATCGGCGCAACGACGAGGGCGGGTATGATTGCCAACCCCTTAAGGGACAGGTTCGGCATTATCTGCCGCCTTGAGATGTACACGCCTGCAGAGCTTGAAGAGATTATAACCCGCAGTGCGAACACCTTGGGAATCGCCATAGAGCAAAACGCCGCAAGGGAAATTTCCACCCGTTCGAGGGGTACGCCCAGAATTGCAAACAGGCTTTTAAAGAGGGTGCGTGATTTCTCAACCGTAAACGACAGCGAAACGGTAACCCTTGCCGATGCGAAGTTTGCTCTCAACAGAATGGAAATCGACGGCTTGGGCTTGGATGAAACCGACCGTGCAATCTTAAGGGCGATGGCAGAAAAATTCGACGGCAAACCCGTAGGGCTTGAAACGCTTGCGGCAACGGTAAACGAGGATGCGGGCACTATAGAGGACGTTTACGAACCCTACCTTTTACAGCTCGGCTTTATCGCAAGAACTCCGAGGGGCAGGGTCATTTTAAAGGGCGGTTACGAGCATTTGGGCTTGAGAATAACCGAAAAGCAGAAAAAACAGCTTTCCCTCTTCGACAAGCCGCAAGATTAATTAAACTATATATATTAGCTAAACCTATTAAATTAATATGCAATTTAAAAAATCTGATTTTTACTATGAATTACCGCCCGAGCTAATTGCTCAAACGCCTGCTCAGCCGAGAGACAGCTCAAGACTTTTGGTGTATAATAGGGCGACGGATACGATTGAACACAGAATATTCAGGGACATAACCGACTATTTAAAAAAAGGCGACGTGCTCGTCATAAACAATACTAAGGTGTTGCCTGCGAGAATGTACGCCCATACCGAACACGGCGGTTTGGTCGAAATTCTTTTATTAAAGCGCAGGGATAAGGACGTATGGGAAGTGCTCGCCAAACCGGGTAAAAAATGCGCAATCGGCAAGAAGTTTATAATTAGCGACAAACTCTCGTTTACCGTGGAAGGAGTAACCGACAGCGGAGAGAGAATAGTCCGCTTTTGCTACGACGGCGTCTTCGAAAACATCTTAGAGGAAGTCGGCTCTATGCCCCTGCCACCCTATATAAAGGAAAAGTTGCAGGATAAAAACAGATACCAGACGGTTTACGCTAAGACCGATGGTTCAGCCGCTGCGCCTACGGCAGGCTTGCATTTCACGCCCGAGCTGTTAAATAAAATTAGGAATATGGGCGTGGAGGTCGTCGAAGTGCTTCTTCACGTCGGGTTGGGTACTTTCCGCCCCGTCAAGGAAGATATTATTACCGACCATAAAATGCACAGCGAATATTACGAAGTGTCCGAACAAGCCGCAAAGGCAATAAACAAAGCCAAGGCGGAGGGGCGCAGAATAATCGCCGTCGGCACGACCTCCGTCCGCACGCTTGAAAGCGCAACGGGCGAAGACGGTATAGTTAAGGCAGGTCACGGCGACACAAGCATTTTTATTTATCCTCCCTATAAATTCAAGTGCGTAGACGCTCTCATTACCAACTTCCACCTGCCCGAAAGTACTTTAATTATGTTAGTTGCCGCCCTCGTCGGCAGGGAAAAGGTGCTCGAAATCTATAATACAGCTGTTGAAAATAAGTATCGCTTCTTCTCATTCGGAGATGCGATGCTCGTCTTATAGCCATCGAAATACTGTGTTGCGCTGTGGCAACCTTCAGTCATTTACTTCATTGTAAACTCCTTCAGGTTTTCCTCGCGTGCCTTGTCTTTCTCGGCTCTAAGCCAAGCAGACCTGCTCTTGCTTGTTTATAGAAAGAAACACGGTTTTTATGGGCTAAATGCAACCCATTATAAATTATTTAAACCTAATAACGGTGTATAAATGTCAAAATACTTTTCGTTTGAATTACAACACGTTGAAAAATATACCGGTGCAAGAGCCGGTGTTTTTCATACGCCGCACGGCGATATATTAACGCCCGTCTATATGCCCGTCGGCACTCAGGCGACCGTAAAGGGCATACTGCCTAAGGACTTAAAGGAGGCGGGGTCGAGCATAATACTCGCCAACACATATCACCTATTCGAGCGCCCCGGCGACGAGCTTATAAAAAAAGCGGGTGGTTTGCATAAGTTTATGAATTGGCAAGGTCCTATTTTAACGGACAGCGGCGGGTTTCAGGTTTTTTCACTCGCAAATTTGAATAAAATCACTGACGAAGGGGTATATTTTAACTCGTCAATCGACGGAAGACGCCATTTCTTTAACCCCGAAAATGCTATAGCCGTTCAAGAAAATTTAGGTGCGGATATCATAATGGCATTCGACCAATGCAGTGAACACGGCTACACACACGAGCAGGCGAAGACGGCAATGGAGCGCACGGCGAAATGGCTTGAACGCTGCGCCGCCGCAAAGACGAGGGAGGAACAGGCACTCTTCCCTATAGTCCAAGGCAATTTCTATAAGGACTTGCGAGGCAAGAGCTTAGAAATATGTAAGGAATATGCGGTAGACGGAATAGCTATCGGCGGACTTTCCGTCGGTGAACCCAAGCCGCTTATGTACGAAATTTTAGACTTTTTAAAGCCCTCTATGCCCGAAGGCGTTCCCCGCTATTTAATGGGCGTAGGCTCGCCCGACTGCCTAATCGAAGGCGTAATAAGGGGAATAGATATGTTCGACTGTGTGCTTGCGACGAGAATTGCCCGCAACGGTACGGCGTTCACCTCAAGGGGTAAAATCGTAGCCCGCAACGGTGCGTATAAGGAAGATTTTACAACTCTCGACCCCGAGTGCGGCTGCTATTGCTGTAAAAATTACACCAAGGCGTATCTGCGCCATTTAATTAACGTTGGCGAAATGCTCTCTGCACAGCTTTTAAGTTTGCATAACGTTACGTTTTTACACAAACTTATGGCGGATATGAGGGAGGCAATCTTTGCCGATAGCCTTACGGACTTTGCAGAAGAGTTCTATTCCAAGTACGGTTCACGCTAAATTCACTTTATTTTCGCAAAAAATCACTTGCCAAACAGACTGTAAATAGTTTATAATATTCTGGTAAAATTAATTTTCGGAGTAAAAATATGTCATTTTCTTTATTAGCAGAAGCCACCACGAACAACACGTCTTGGGTATCCTATGTGCTTATAGGCGTGCTCGTCGTAATCTTAATCGGCTCAATGGTTTTAATGAACCGCCGCAGTAAAAAGCGCGAAAAAGAGGCGCAGGATTTAATTGATGCGGTTAAGCCCGGCAATAAAGTCACCACAATCGGCGGCGTGGTAGGCATCGTCGTTGAAGTCAATCCCGAAGACAACACTTTCGTTTTGGAGACGGGCAGTGAGGACCACGGTAAATGCTACGTCAAGTTTATCCGTCAGGCAATCTATGAAAGCGACGCCGTAGTGGATAAGAAACAGGCTGAAGAGAAAGCCGAGGCTAACGCAGAGGAAACCGCAGCAGAGGAATCCGCAGCTCCCGCAGAAGAGGTTGCACAGGAGACCGTCGCTCAGGAACCCGTAGCGGAGGAAACCGTTCCCGCAGAGGAAGTTAAGGAAGAGGAAAAGACTGAAAAGCCTGCGAAGACTTCTAAAAAGAGCAAGAAAAATAACTAAATAAGCGTTCTTAAAGAGCAAGCCCCCGCATATCGTAGATATCGTCGGGGGTATTTTTATGCTTAAAGAAAGCTCTGTTCAAATTGCAAAAGCAACGCTTTTTGCCGTGGTATTTTCACTCGTGTATGTTCTTGTATTCACGCTTATTATCCAACTTGCACAGCTGTCCTCAGCCGTAATTAAGCCTGTAAATCAGGTGTTTAAAATCGTTGCGATAGCGCTTGGCTCGTTGCTGTTCATTCGTGGGCAAAAGGGCTACATTAAGGGTGCGATTTCAGGGTTGTGCACTGTGCTCGTAAGCTATATCGTCTTTTCTATCATAGGCGGCTCGTTTGAAATCGGTTGGACGTTTTTGCTTGAAATACTAATTTCCGTTGCCGCAGGTACGATAACGGGAATAATTGCGGTAAACCTAAAAAAATCATAAAAGTAAAAAAAAGCGAAAAACACTTGATTTTTAAGCGTATATATAATATAATTTGACTATACGAATTAATTCGCTTAAGGAGAATAATTATGATTAAGAC
>JBJFAF010000128.1:0-2608 GCA_051887755.1 Candidatus Coproplasma sp. | reverse complement strand
ATGGTATGTCCGTTAAGGTCAAGAATTATAGATGCGTTACTGGGAACTCGCAATGCGCCGCCACGATAACCCGTACCCGAACCGAAAGTAGTTACGGAACCGCTCTGCGTTGCCGTCCAGTTTTCGTACAATACGAAGGTCTTTTGCTTGCCTTCACTGATGCTCGCCTGAACGGTCTTTTGCCAGTTGACTTGATTGTCTCGGCAGAACAATATACCGTCGTGTCTGTCGTCCTCGTTATAGTCACTAAGCGCATATTTCTTTATGTTGTCCGAATATAGTACGCTCGTAACCTTATTATCGTTATTCAAATCCTGCCAACCGCTGGTTATAAATCTGCCGTTTGCAGAAATCGAAAAAGGATTGACGGATATACCGACCTTAGAATCATCGTTTATGTAGTTGTTTATTGCAATAAGGTTAGTATCGCTTGTAAAATATAGGTTAGACTGTTGGTCTACGATTGCGCCAGCCGCATCTAAAAGTTTATTATCATATATGTAAGGAGAACCTCCGAAGTTTACGGATGCGTTGTCGTATACATATACGCCGCCTGTAAAAGCACCGTAGTTTGCGGTTATCTTGCCGCCCGTCATATTAAACGTAGAACCGCCGCTCAAATAAACGCCGCCTGCATATGCAGAACTATGCGACATCTTGTTGCCCGTAATCGTACCGCCTTCGATGGAAAGCGTTCCTACATAGACCGAGATACCGCCTGCACAGCCGTTGCTGTAGGAGCTAGTGCTGCCGCCCGTGCTGTAGCCGCCCGTTATAGTACCCGTCTGGTCGGTACTGCTGTCCTTAATGACGAGAGTACCCCTTACCCAAATAACTTGACCGTCGGCTTGAGGCGCAACTAATGCACGGTCGATTGTGTAGCCGTTCAGGTCGAGAATAATATGACATCCTGCAGGTACATATAAAGCACCGCGATAGAAACCCGATACGCCAGAATTAGCACTATCGAACGTAGTTCCAAAGTTTATATACTGTTCTGCCGTCCAGTCTTCGAATAGCGTGCAGACCTGAGCTCTGCCGCCGTTTGCAAGACTCGTCTTAACGGCGTACGCCCAGTTGGTGTAATTATCCTTACCTATTAACGCCGCTTCCATACTCTCGTCGTCGAAGAAACCTTCGTCGATGACGTTGTACTTTTCGTTGTCGGAAACGAAGTATGTTGAAGGAACTACAGACTTGTTATACTTGCTGTAATTATTCGTTAAAGTACCCGAGCCGAAGTTAGTGCTACCCTTCGTCCTTATAATACCGAACTTAGAGTTTTCATCAAATGCGGATATTACGTTGATGACCTGCGTTACGTCGTTTAAGAAGATGTTAGCCGATGCGCCTGCCCTAAACTTATTGTTGATAATGCTTGACCTGCCGCCGAGCGAGAACAAGTTGTTGCCTGCAAGGTATAAGCCGACACCCTTGTTGCCTTCGATGCTGCCGCCGTCCATTATAAACTTACCGCCGCTACATACATGAACGCCGCTTGCAACGCTTGCGCTGTCGATATTATCGCCCGTGTTGAAACCGCCGGTAATTAAACCAGCCCCTGCAAGCGAAGTATCGGTTACGGTCAAGGAACCGGCGCCGGACACATAAATTACGCAGCCCGTATAATTCGTTGACTGAACGTTTAAAGCTGTAAGCCCACGGTCGAGCTTAAAGTTGTTTAAATCAAGAACGATTTTAACGTTATCGTGAACCTTGAGTGCGCCGTTATAATATGCATAACTGTCCGTACCGAAAGTAGTGTTGACGTTATCCACCTGAGCCGTCCAGTTGCTGTACAACTTAACGGTCATTTCGGTTTTGGTAGTTCTACTTGCGTCGGTTGCATTCTTCCAGTTAGTGGCGTTATCGTAGCAGAACAAAGCCGCTTCTCTCGAACCGACACCAGAATATTCAATTATGCCGTGCGTAGAGTCTGACGAGAAGAAATAATTGGTAACCGCATCGGTATTATAACGACCGAAGTTATTACTAATTACACTGCCGCCAAAGCTATATGTAGCGTAGTTATTAACTTTCCTATAGACGCCTAAGTGAGCGTCCTTGGTAAGCTTAGAACCAACGTTTATAACGCCCGTTTCGCTGCCGAAAACAATATCCTTGCTCTGTCCTAAGCCGTTGACGTTATTTTCGACCACTGCGTCGCCGCCTACGGTGAATATTGCGCCGCTTTCAATGTAAACGCCTGCGTTGCCGCTGACGTTACCAACTACCTTTGCGTCATTAAGTACGAACGTACCCATATTAACGACGTATACGCCGCCCGCAATGTTGGTTGCACCGTTATTTTCACGGTTGACTACGACCTTCCCTTCCGTTTCTTCGTCAGCAACGCCGCCGATAGTACCGCCGAGCATTTCAAACCTTGCCTTAGAACCAACGTGTACGCCTGCCGCCTGGAAATTAGTGTCTACCTGCAAGAGAGCGCCGCCCGTAATTCTACCCGTCCCTTCTTCCGACGAGTCAATGACGGTCAGGCTTCCTAATACGACTATTACAGAGCCACGCCTTACATATGTGTTAAGATTTCTGTCTATAGTGAAACCTGCCAAATCAAGCTCTATAGACGCATTTGAAGGCACATAGA
>JBJFAF010000127.1:0-10963 GCA_051887755.1 Candidatus Coproplasma sp. | reverse complement strand
CATATATGTAATCTGCCGTAATGGTTGCCGTAATGTTACCATAAGCAACTTCCGCAACTACCTTTGCCGCAATTCCGTCGCTTAAGTCCGCATAAATAGTTGCGTTTGCCGTAAGGTCTGCAAGCTCAGGTACGGAGATTGCCGTAAACTGAGAACCGTCGAACGATAAGCCAACGACCGCCGTTTTAACGTCGATAAACGCTTTAATATCAGTGAGAATATCGTAAAGGTCTAAATAATCTTCGTCGTTGGGTCTTTCGAGCTCGCCGTCTACGCCGCAAACGCCCATATTAAAGCCGATTGAAGGCAGGCTTGCGGAAAGAGAGCCGCCGTATACGTCCTGACCCTTTTCGTAAACAAGCTCGCAAGAGCCGAACTTGACGCCCGCATTCACGCCAAGCATATCCAAAACGGTATCTACGCTGACGCCGATTTTAATCTTTGCGCTGTCTGCGTACATTTCGGTGAGAAGTGAAGAGAAATTAGCCGAAAGCGCACTGTTGAGAACGGAAACCAACTTGCCTGTTTCAAAGGTGCTTGCCGCCCCCGCATTGTTCAAAAGGGCGGAAATACCGCTGATAAGCTCGCTAATGTCGCAACGCACGTTTAAATCGTACTTTGCGCCGTTAAATTCCTTAAGGCTTAAGTATGCGTTGCCGTACTTACCCGTGTTTTGATTGTATTCGTAAATTACGTTGAGCTTTGCGGAAATCGTATTTCCGTTATATGTATAAGATGCGCTTGCGTCTGCGCCGAGAGCTATACCGCCCAAATCAGCATAGGCGTCGACCTGAACGTTTACACCCTTTAATGCAGAGAGCTCAACCTCTTCCGCATCGCCGTTCAATTCTGCGCTGACCTTTATAAGGTCGGAGGAGAGAAGCGAATAGACGTCCGCAATGTAGTCCGCCAAATCGGCAGGGGTTTTAGAGGGGTTGCGGCTTATGATAGACGCAGTAGTCGTCTTAAGCCCTATGCTTAAATCAAGAGGTTCGCCGCCGAGCGAAAGCCCGCCGACATCCGCACCCCTGAAAGTTATCGTATTGCCGTTGATACCGAACACTAAGTTTGCGTCTATGCCTACACCTAAGCCGAGCAAATCGTCCGTCTTTAACGTGAGCACCGCTTGATTATCTCCTGCGGTGAGCACCATACTGTCCATAAGAGCGGTCAAGGGGTCGGAGCCGCCGTCCTCTGTTGCCGCCTCTTCGGGCTGAGCCGAACCGTTTGAAGGTCTTGAAACGGCGGCGGTAATTTTGTCGATTATTTCGCCGAATTTTTCGGTTTCGAGCTTGACTGCGGCAAGGTTGGCGTAGACGCCGAAATCCTCTCCGTAATAAGCCGAAAGCTCACCATTAGCGTATTCGACGTAGAAATTCTGTTCGCTAAGGGTTTTACCAAGACTTGCCTTAATATTGATTGAGCCCGCAATGTCCGCAAGGTCAAGCCCTAAAAACACATAACCAACATACCTGTTGTTGCCGAGGTTTGCGGCAATTTCAAACTGCTGACCGCCGTTTAATACGGTGGCAAAGCCGTTGGATAAGACGTTGGTTACATCCATAACGAGTTCGTTATCGACGTTGCCGCCCAAATCTAAAGAGCCATCGCCGAGGTATTTTTTATAATAGTTATCGTAGTAGCCAAAATGCTCGTAGTCGAAATTGTCTTCTCCGTAATAGTAGACGGTCGTAAAGTCGGAGACCGAGCTTACCACAATACCCTTGTTAATTTTTGAAACCTCGTGCACGTCGCAGGTGTTAATCTGCCAATCGGCGTCGAAGTTTATGGAAATTTCGATATACTGGAACTCGGGATAGTCGGAAAGACCGCCCCTCGTCTTCATACCGAACTGATAAAAGAACGTCGAGCCTACGGGGTCAAGCGAGAAGGTGAGCGAATAAGTGCCGTCGCTCTCCACCTTTATCTCGTCGGCGGAGATAACCGTGTCGGAGTTTACCGCATAGTTGAAAAGCTCGTTAGGTAAAAAGCCGTAGGTGTATAAATATGCGTTCTCGGAAAAGTAGGTGGGTGCGTCCTGTTTCCAAACCGCCGAAGTCGAAGTCGTATCCGAGGTAGGCGTTTCGGAGGTGCGGAAATAGGTGTCTGCCAAAGGGTTGCCGTTTTCGTCCTTATTAAATACCGTACAGGACTGCGTGCCGCCCTTGACCATCGACGAATAGGTTATATCGCTGTTTACGAGGACGCCGTCCTTATAGTCCTTCCAGTTCTTCGTAGTCTGCGTTGCAATCGCCGCCGCCGTCACGCCCTCGGTGTAGGAATGGTACTGCGTCTGACTGTCGAACTTGCCGACGACGTAGGCAAGGTTTTCAACTGCGGAATATGCGGTGGGAAGACTTCCGTCCGTAGGGGGCGCAAGCCTTGCGTTGCGTACATTCATATCGGTAGGCTCGCTCTTGTCGACCGACTTGGGCATACAGCCCGAAGCGCCTACCGCTGCGGCGCTTACGCACGCCGCAGATAATATTGATAGTATGATTTTTTTGATTTTTGAATTAGCTCTCATTTTTTAACTCTCGGGAGCGGTCGCCTTATTATAGTGAAAACGCCGTTTAGCCGTAGCCGCCGTCACTGACGAACGCTCTTTGCACTCATTTTTGCCCAATTTTTGAAAAAAGCAAAAATTTGTACAATATAAATTATACATACAAATTTCACCAATGTCAAAGGAATTTAAATAGTTGTCATAAAAAATTATTACTCGTTATGATATTTATTACCAAAAACAGATAAAAAATGACAAAAGAATGGTTTTTCAATATTATATAATCAAAAAGAAGTTGAAATAAGGAAATTTTGTCATATGTCAGACGTCATATTCGTCACAGGTTCAAAGGGCGGTTCGGGCGCAACGACCTGCGCTACGGCGATAGGGCTGGCGCTTGCCTTAAACGGCGAGCGTACGCTTTATATAGACGGCGATACGCTGTGCGCAAGCGGAATGCAGACCGCACGGGTCGATAGCCTTTGCTCCTACACCTTAGGCGACGCTTTAAACGGTGCGTGCAGGGTCAAACAGGCGTTAATTAATCACCCGCTCTCGCCTAATTTTTACGTCTTGCCCACGCTCGGTTGCAACGACGAGGAGTTTATCTTTAACGCCGTAAGTTCGCTTACCCCCTCCTTTGACAAAATTTTATGCGACAAAGTAGCCGTCGGCGCATGCAACAGAGCCGTTCTCGTGACCGAGCCGTACCCTTTGAGCGTAAAGAGCGCAAGCACTGCGGCGGCTAAGCTTAAGGACGGAGGGTTTAAAGACGTATGGCTTATCGTAAACAAGGTCTGCGGAGGGTTAGTTTTCGACGGGGCGATTTTAACGCCGCAGGAGTACGCTACGCTTACTCGGTGCGAGCTTTTGGGGGCAGTTCCCGAAGATTTACTGTTGCCGCTTTCCAAAATGAAAAACAACACTAAAAAGGCGTTCGAGACGCTTGCCCGAAGGCTTATGGGCGGAGATAAGATTTACGACGTAATTAAGCCATATTACGGGGTTAAAGGTAAAATTAAGCGAAAAATGAGGTACTGTATATGATGGTGGATAAGGTCGTCTTTACCGACGGCGAGAAGGAGCTTTTTATAGAAGATTTAAAGAGCGTTTGCAGGGAATATTTCGAGGGTGCGGAAAAGTATGCGGTAGACGTAGTTTCAACCGCAAACGGGCTATCAGTATGCATAGTTTTAGACGCCGTACGGGTAAGAAATTTCAGAAAGGCGAGATAAAAGAAAAACGAAGACGAGCGCCTCCGTTTTAAAATTTCAAATTATTCCGTTGATTAATACGGTCAAGTCAATCGTTAATTTTTTATCAAGCCGATTGACCGTAAATCTGCTCTACGGCGAGGGCAAGCTGTTCGTCGGCGTAGGTTACGTTCCAACTTGCCTTTACCGTTTTACAGCGCATATCCTCCCCGAGCCCCGTGCCGTGGATGGTAGTTACGCCATCAGGCCAGTAAATGAGTGCGGTTGTCAGCTTAATAGCATAGCCGTATAGCCCGTGGCGGTAGGTCGTCTGCATAATGCCCTTTCCGTACGTTCGGCAATTTGCAACCGTGGCGTGGAGATTAAGGTAGCAATCATCATAATCAGAAATATAAATATCGGAATAGTCCGCTACGCCATTGCAAATTAAAGAGCCGATTAACGCCTCCGATGCGCTTGCCGTGCCGCTGTCTGCAAGCACGCTGACCTTTACGCCCGCAGGGAGTTGTTTCGACGCTGGGAAAGAAACGTTAGCTTTAAACTCCTCCCTACTCCCGTTTTTATACTCGGCGAAGCCCGCAGAGGGCATCGGGTTTTGCAATTGCCCCGTAAATATGGCGGAAATATTGCTCATAACATCGACGTATCCGCCCCCGTTTCGCCTTAAGTCGAGAATGAGAGAAGAGCAATTTTGCTGATTGAATTTTTCGATGAGAGCCGCCATTTCGTATGCGGCGTTGCCGTAAAACTGGTCTAATCTAATATACGCCACACCGTCGGGCAGACAGCTTTTGCCGCCGCTCTCTTCGACTATTTTCATATTGCCGTTTTCGTACGTTATATTCCACTCAACAGACTTTGTCGCCATATAGCAATAGCTTGCCGTATAAGCAGTTTTTGCAGTTTGGTAAGTGTCCTTGTCGGTGATAAGGCTAAACGTTTCGTCCTGCGGAATACCGTCTAAAAACAGTGTAAACGAAGAATAGCTGTCAAATGAAGTCTGCTTGCCGTTGTAGCTACCGCTATAGACAAATTCGCCTGCACGCAAGCCTACATGATAGGCAGGGGAATTCCCCACGACCTTGGTTAAATACAGACCGCTTTTACCGCCAGGGTACACGCCTTGGGGAATGTATTCGTACGAGACGCCCAAACCGCTCATACTGCCCGAAGAGGTAGCCAAAGTCTTTTTGTATTCCTCTGCGGTGTAAAAATGACTGTAAATATCTAAATACTCACTCACGAAATCCTTTACGGAGCCGTTAAAAGTACAGTCGGACGGCAGGGAGTAATAGTAATGTTCGTCAATTTTGGACTTGACCCAATTGAACGCTGCTCTTTCGGAATTACAGCCGCACAATAAAAATACGGGTATTAAACAAAGCGCCGCAAGAGTCGGTATTAATTTTTTAAATTTGGCTATAAAACGACCGTTGAAATTCATTTTCACTATCCTTATATACCTCAGCCCTTTGCACGCCCTTTTTTATAAGCTTGAAATAGCATAATAAAATTGACTGCGTCTGAAAATTTCGAGACGTTAAGACCGATTAACCTCTCTATTTTTTTTATTCTATAGATGAGCGTGTTGCGGTGCATATACAGCTTTTCTGCGGCTAAGCTTACGTTTAAGTCGTTTTCAAAAAGACTGATACAGCTTGAGACCAACGCCTCGTCGGAAAAGACCTCTTCGTAGCGAGCGCCGCCTAACGCAGAGGAAAACAGCTCGGGCTTGCTTTTGCAGGCGAAGTCTACCACGGAATTAAACAGCTTGCCGCCTATAGGTTCTTTCTGCGAGCAGGACATATAACACCTCGACGTAAATTAAAATGTAACTTAATTATATACTTATTTTGAGACTTTTTCAACCCTTTTAACCACAAAATTAAATGCTATGTGCACGGCTTGGTCAAGCGTTAAAGGAAAATTAAATGCGCCTTTTAGCCGAAATTAACCTCTACTTATTTGCGCTAAAGCTTGACATAACGGCACTCAAGTATTATACTATAGTATAGTTAATAAAATTATATCGTATATTAACTGTATACGCCGCCGAAAACTTAAGCGGCGGTACGTCAATTTTGATACGGAGATTTAAGCAATGAAAGGAAAAGACAAAACTTTGCCCGCAGTAAACGAAACGGCAGTTCAGCCCGAAACGACGGCAAAAAAACCTGGTAAGCTCTTTATCATACTTTCCTATACGCTGGCGCTTATCAGCCTTATAGCCGCACTGTTCGTTCCCATTTTCTATGGGAAAATGTTCATTCAGATACTACTTGCGGCAGTCGCACCCATCGTTAAGCTTTTCGGCGTGGAAATACCTGCCTCTGCTTACGGCACCTTCTTCATTTCCGGTAAAATGCCCATAGCGCAGAACGTAATATATTTAGGCATTATCGTAGCTACCCTGCTTGCGCTTATAATGCTTATACCCGTTATAGCAGGCAAAGCGAGAAAGGGCACGAATTTAAGGTGTGCTTTCGCCGCTGAATTTATCGCATTCAACTTCGTAAACGCATACTTGATTTACGAAATGCTTAACTTTATTGGCACTTGGCAGGACTGGGCGCTGCTTATTCCCTTGGGCGTGATTGCTCTCGTAATGGCGGCACAGTCCATCAAGTACAAGGGCGGGCTCGGCGTTGCAAAGTTTATCATCTTCCTGCTTGCGATGTTGACATTATTTACGTTGTTCGATATCGTTGCCTTCATTCCCGTACTTGAATCGCCCTTCAATTCACTCGCCGGTTTGATAGGCGCAGAAGGCGCATCCTTTATAGATGCAAACACTAACGGTTTTAATTTCGTATACTTCATTAAATATCTTTGTGATGGTACGTTCTCTTTCGCCGACCCTGCACAAACAGGCTTGTTCATTCGCCAGCTTATGAATCTTATCGTCCCTGCAGTTATTACCATCAGCGTAATACTCGATTATATCGGTCTTATTGCAGGCAACAAAACGAGAAAGAACGGCGAGCCTAATCCCCATAAGGGCTGGTTCGTGATTGCGGCAATTAGATATTCGTTAATCATTCTCTTGATAGCCGCTTGCGTTGTTCTCTCATTTGTATTAAGCGGCTTTGGCAAGGTTGGTATTTATATCTATCTTAGCGCTATATTCGTTTTACTTGCGTTTATCGTTGAAATCGTTAGATACTGCGTAGGCAAGTCCAAGCTTAAGGCTTACAAGGCTGAGCAGTACGAAATTTTCAAGAACGAAAAGCTTGTTATTCAGGACGATAGCCTTGTTGAAAATAAAGACGAAGAAGGTCTTGACCAACCTGTAGAGGGCGGTGAATACCAGACTAATATGTTTGGCGACGAGCCCGCCGTACAGGCATTACCCGTCGTCGACGCCGTTGAAGAACAGCCCACCGAGAGCGTAGGCGAACAGCTTTCCATTTTGGACGCACAGTCAGTCGATGAAACGGTTGAACCCGTCGTCGTAGACGCTGCCGAAGTTGAAATCGAAGATACGGCTGAGGAAAAAACCGCAGAAGAAACCGTTAAAGCTGAAGAGACGCCCGTTCAGGAAGAGGTTGCCGTTAAGGTTGAAGAGACGCCCGTTCAAGCAGTTGAAGCGGTTGAAACGGCTGAAGAAGTTCAAGAGGCTGAAGTCGTTGAAGAGGTTGAACCTGCTCCTACAGTCAATTTATTCGGCGAAACGATTGAAAGCGAAAAGGCTAAGGAAGAAAAGAAGAGCATCGACCCCTTCATCGATAAGCTTACCGACGAAGAAAGAGCGCAGTTCTTCGACGTATTCGTCAACAGGAATCAGGGCAAATTCACTTCTATCCCCGTTTACAGGCTCAACGAAAACAACGCAGACTTCTTCCCCTCGGTATTCGTTCACATCAACAGAATGAGAGATTTATGCAGCGACAGCTTGCTTGCAAAAATCTATAGGGAAATCGGCAAGGAGTAATAATTTAACTTAAAACTTTAAAAGCGACGGAAAATTACTTCCGTCGCTTTTTTAATGCGCTTATTAATATTCGGTAAAATTAAAAGAGAGGCGACTACCTCTCCTCTCTCTTTATAATTACCGTGACGTTTCCGCCGTTGATAAAGACGTTGCCGCCCGACACTTCGTTTACGATATAAAGCCCCCTGCCGCTCTCTGCAAGCACGTCGGGCAGAGCAGGTATTGCAATTCTGCCGGAAGGCGCAGAAGCGCACACGGTGATTTTTACGCCGCTTTCGGACAGCTCCGCACAAAACTGAGCCGCACCGCTGCAATGGCGCAAGACGTTGGTTATAAGCTCACACGAGACGAGCCTTGAATAGAAAACGGCGTCGTCGTCGACGTTGGCAGTCTGCAGATAGTCTACAAACCTATTGAGTTCGCCGTTCATTTCATCAATTCCGTACACGACAAAATCAATCATTTTTCAACGCAACCCTTAACTTTTCTATTGATTTGCTCTCGATACGGCATACGGTCATCTGACTTACGCCGAGCTGTTTACCCACTTCCGACTGCGAGAGCCCCTGCCCGTAGCGCATTGAAATGACCTGCTGTTCAACGGGCAAAAGTTTTGATATTTCCATCTTTAACGATTCGTTGTTTTCAAAATTTTCAAAAGAGGAATTATCCCCCTCTATAACCTCGTATAAGGGAACGTCGGAATCCTCGCCCTTTACGGTCGAATCCAAACTTACGGGGGCGTGACACTCCATCGCCTCGATAATATCCTCCTCCCTCTCCCCTAAGGTTGCGGCAATCTGCCTGACAGTAGGCTTTATTCCGTTTTGTTGGTAATATTGATTTATTACCCCTTTAATCTTTATATTTAGCTCATTCAGCTTTCTAGGCAGACGAACAAGGCGGGAATAATCTCGGAAGTAATTGCGGATTATACCCGTAATCGTGGGGGTTATGTACGTCGTGAATAGGTTGCCCATATCGGGGTCGTATTTTTCAACGCCGGAAACTAAGGCTTCGGATGCGATTTGCAATAAATCGTCGTACTCGACGCCCTTGCCCGCATACTTCTTTGCCAAGATTTCGGCAACGTACATATAGTTTTCTACGAGCTTATTCCTTATTGCTATATCACCCGTCTTTTTATAGGTGCGGAAGAGCTCTTCAGCCTGTTCGTTCGTCATATCTTTAAGGTCAATTTATTAACTAAGCCGTCTTTTCTTTCGATTTCGCAAGATGAAACGAGTGCGGAAATAAGGGCAAGCGAGAACCCATTGTCGTTATCTTCTGGCGTACCCCCCTCGCCGCAGACGGTTGCAGTTACGCCGCCGTCGCAGCCAAGCTGAACTGTTACGTTTTCATAGCCGCAACCCTTTAAATAAAGGCAGCTTTCGGTAACGCATACCTTCATATCTTCCGTAGCGTCGATATCCACGTCGGCGACGGCGCAAACCGCACCGACGGTTAAGCGCACCGCCGTCATAAATTCGCTGTCGGCAAGGCAGAATTTAACCGTAAAAGTTTTCATGACTCAATCTCCATAAGCTTATCAAGGGCGCAGATTTCGAATAATTTCTTTATTCTGGGGCAAACTTTAGTAAGCTTAAAGCCGTTGCCGTCCGCCTTGACCATTTTATACAATTTTACGAAAGTACCGAGCGTCGTGCTGTCGATAAAATCTAACCCTGCACAGTCGAATTCGACGTCCTTTTTATCGTGCAGATAAGCCGCCGTGACCTCGGCGTAGAAATCCTCGCTCGTTGCGCTGTCAATCTCTCCGCTCAATGCTATTAATAACTTTTCGTCTGCGGATAACAATTTAACCTGTTGCATATAATTCTCCTAATTCCGTATATCTATTGTATAAACTTTTTTTAACGGTTTGAAACTACATTTATTTTAGTATAAGCAAAAAAATTTGTCAAGACTTATAAGTCGGGCTTGTCATTCGGCGAACGAATGAAATAATATTCAGTTAAAATTTAATAATTATACACAAATGTGAAAAATTATTCACTTGTATTTTACCGAGCCTTACAAAAACTCATTGACAAACTACTACCGTAAATGGTAAAATATTTCTATATCTTTATTGGGAAGTGATATTTTGGATTTTAATGAGATAAACTTAATCGTTAAGTATTCCCACACGATGTCCCGTATGGCGGCAGAGCTGGTTAAGACCGACGTTATCGAACCCGAGTTATACGAAAAGTACGACGTTAAAAGGGGACTGAGAGATAAGAACGGTAAAGGCGTTATGTGTGGTCTTACCGAAATAAGCGAAGTAACCGGCTGGGCTAACGTGGACGGCGTGAGGACGCCCGTGCCCGGCGTTTTGTGCTACAGAGGATACAACGTTAAAGATTTGATTGCTAACTGCGAGAACGAAAACCGTTTCGGCTTTGAAGAGACGGTATACCTTCTCTTATTCGGTAATCTTCCCACCAAAAAGGAATTAGACGCATTTACGAGTATGCTCGCCGACTTCAGGGTATTGCCTAGAAATTTCGTGCGAGACGTTATTATGAAGTCGCCCTGCAAGGATATGATGAATATGCTTGCCCGTTGCGTGCTCAATTTGTACAGCTACGACCCCGACCCCGATAACGTTATGGTCAGCAACGTGCTTAGACAGAGCTTACAACTCATTGCGCAGTTCCCTATGATTGCGGCTTATTCGCACAGGGTTTATAAGTACTACAACACCAACGACGGCTCTATGTATATCCACAAGCCCGTCGCAAGCTACTCCACTGCACAGAACATCTTGCACGTTTTGCGTAAGGACAACAGCTTTACCGACCTTGAGGCTAAGGTCTTGGATATTTGCCTTATCCTGCACGCCGACCACGGCGGCGGTAACGCCTCTACCTTTACCACTCACCTTTCCACCTCTACGGGCACGGACACCTACTCGTCCGTTGCGGCGTCGCTCGGTTCGCTAAAAGGACCTCTGCACGGCGGTGCAAACATAAAGGTTTGCCAAATGATGGAAAATATCAAGGAAAACCTGTCCGACTGGTCGCTGCCTGCCGTTACCGATTACGTCACTAAGATAATCAACAAGGAGGCGTTCGACAGGACGGGCTTGGTCTACGGTATGGGACACGCCGTCTACACCGTATCCGACCCCCGTATGGAGGTGTTAAAGCTATACGCAGGCAAGCTTGCCGTCGAAAAGGGCAAGGAAAAGGAATTCGAGCTTTACAATAACGTTGCTACGGTTGCAGGTGAATTGCTTGCGCAGAAAAAGCATTTAAACAAGCCTATTTCACCCAACGTCGACTTCTATTCGGGTTTCGTATATTC
>JBJFAF010000126.1:0-11001 GCA_051887755.1 Candidatus Coproplasma sp. | reverse complement strand
CGGGTATGGCGAACATAAGGGACGTGATTCCTTATTACAGGACGCCGAGAAATTGCGACTTCTAATCGCTTTCTCTTCATATAAGCGTCGCATTTCGGCGTTATTTTAGGGCTCCCACAAAAAGAAGTTTTTGTGGGAAGAGGAGACGCAACGGAGCAAAGTTGCCGTTTGGGTTTTGCACAAACGGCGTTAAAGCGAAGTTTGCGTTGACGCGCTCGTATCTCTGCAAAGCCGTTTACCCGAATAAGGTGAAGAATATTAAAAAACTTTCAACCTTAATCTTGCTTTCCCTAAAGAATAGGGAAAGTGGTTCGCACCTTAGTGCGAACCGATAGAGTTTGAAATCTAATAATAACCACCTTTATCAACAGTAGAGCCGTTGGATTTAATCAATAGATATAAAATTGCTTGACTACTTTTTAGTTTGTGGGTAAAATAAAATAGTATAAGCGTAAAATTGCGTAAAAAATGCAGTTTTACGGCTTATTAGCATTTCGATTTAACAGGTATTAATAATGAAGTTGAAAAAATTAGCACATTTCGCATGTGCAGCTTTAATCGCAGGTACGGCGTTTTGTATGCCCGTTATTGCAGGCTGCAGCAATGCTCACCCCGAAGCGGAAATAACCATTAGCTTTAACGAGCAGGATTACGTTCTTAAATATAAGTTATACCGCAATATGTATCCTCAGACCGTTCAGCACTTTATCGAGCTGTCGCAAAACGGTTTCTACGACGGCACTATAATTCACAACTACCAGTCCAACTATCTATACGGCGGCGGTTACGACTATATAGTTGACAGCGAGAACGATTACGACACCGCTTATAAGAGCGACGATTCCGAAGATAGGCTCGACTATTACGAAGCTGCTTCTAAGGAAAAGCAATACGCAACCTTAGCAAATCCTGCAAACGGCAAAATAACCCCTTCGGTCTATGCGACGATTGCAGACAGTCAATACGTTGACCCTTTGGATACGCTCATCGGCGAGTTTTCTTCTAATCAGCATAAAATCGACAACGGTGCGCTTAAGCAGACTTACGGCTGTCTTACTATGTACTACACCAACAAGACCATAAAGGATGCAGATGGTAAGGATAAGAACGTAAGGGTTTACCTTGACAAGTACGGTTCGGGCTTCGGCGTGCAGGGCGATTACACCTACAACAGCGCAACCAGCTTATTCCGTATCTATACGTCAAATCCCACGACGCCTTCTTCTCTGTCTGCGTACTGCATCTTCGGTACGTTGAAGAACACGGAAGAGTTAGATAACTTAAAGAGTGCTATTTCCGACGCACGCATTTCCACTAAGTCGGTAACGCTCTATGTGGATAACTTCGACAGGTATTTGGGCGCTAACGCAAACGAGGCGACTTTCTCTATGGCGAGTATGCCTATTGTCGTTAAGACCGTAAAAATCACTAAATTCTAATCGTAAAAACAAACAAAAAGCGGTGCAGAACGCACCGCTTTTTTATTTGTTTTTACTTACGTTTGCACAATAAACTTGTAATAGTTCGTCGAGCTGTGGCAACTTTCAGTCATTTACTTCTATGTAAATTCCTTCAGGTTTTCCGCACTCTTCAGCTCTTTCTCTATTCTTGTGCAAAACTCTTAGCGGAATTAGGTAAAAAATTTAATAAAACTTAACTTAGGTTAATTTTTTGTTGACAAATCAAATTTACAGGCATATAATACAAATACTAAACCAAGGTTAAGAAAAGGAGAATTAAAAATGCCTTTAATTATGGCTCAGCCCAATGCGGAATTTGAAATCAAAAAGATAGGCGCAGACGAGAAGACCAAACGCCACCTCAGGGAGATAGGTATTATCGAAGGCGGTAAAATTACGCTTGTGTCGGGCACGTCTACGGGCGTTATAGTAGTGGTTAAGGAGGGGCGTCTGTGTTTAGACGGCGCCTTAGCGCGCAAAATACTCGTTGCATAATTTAGCCGCTATATTTTAAACTCTTACTTTATTTCGATTAAAATTTAAAAGGAGATAAATATGACTAAACTTTTGAGTGATTTTACCGTCGGCGAAAGCGGTAAAATAACCAAGGTCAACGGCGAAGGAAGAATTCGGCGCAGGCTCTTCGATATGGGCGTAACCCCTATGGCGGAAGTGACTATGCGCAAGAAAGCGCCGCTCGGCGACCCTATCGAAGTGACCTTAAGGGGCTACGAGCTCACCTTAAGAAAGAGCGAGGCGGAGTGCGTGGAGGTGGAAGTCAAGTGAAAATCTTTGCTTTGGCAGGCAACCCCAACTGCGGTAAGACCACGCTTTTCAATGCGCTTACGGGTTCGACGGCGCACGTCGGCAACTGGCCCGGCGTAACGGTAGATAAGCGTGAAGGCGTCTATAAGGGCGGTGAGGAAAAGGTGCAAATCGTCGACCTGCCCGGCGTTTATTCGCTGTCGCCCTACACGCCCGAAGAGGTTATTGCCCGTAACTTTATGATTGACGAGCATATCGACGGCATTATAAACGTCGTCGACGCAACCAAC
The DNA here is from genome assembly GCA_051887755.1 of Candidatus Coproplasma sp. Lineage (GTDB taxonomy): Bacteria > Bacillota > Clostridia > Christensenellales > Borkfalkiaceae > Coproplasma. The sequence continues at coordinate 8,486 of JBJFAF010000126.1, read as the reverse complement.
CTCGAGAGAAATTTATACTTGACCACACAGCTGCTTGAGATGGACGTACCCGTCATTATAGCGCTAAATATGATGGACGAGGTAGAAAAAGTCGGCGATAAAATCGACGTTAAGGCTTTGGAAAAGGCAATCGGCGTGCCCGTCGTTGCGGTATCCGCATTGAGGAAGAACGGCATAACCGAGCTTATGAACAGAGCGATTTCGATGAGTGGCGAAAGAAAGGGCTATACCGTGCTTTCGGGCGATATTACGGGAAAAATCGAGAGGGCAAGGCAGTTCTTCGAGGGGCAGAATATTCGCTCGCCCTTATTCCACGCCGTAAAGATGTTGGAGGGCGACGAGATAGAGCTTGCCCACACGGGCGCAAAGGAAGTGCTTGCGGAAATTGCCGCAGGCGCAGATTTAGAGGCGGAGGTGGCTGACGGAAGATACACTTACATATCCACACATTTCTCTTCCGCAAAGCAGAAAAAGGACGAAAAGGTTTTAACCAGGTCGGATAAGATTGACAGAGTTTTAACCCACAGAATATGGGCAATTCCCATCTTTATCGTCATTTTGTTTGCAATCTTCCACCTCACTTTTTCGGAAAACCTTTTCTATTTGAACGGCTTTACCGAGGCGCAGGGTTGGATGACTTCGTTCGAAGATATGGGCTATGCAAAGATAGAAGGCACCGAACTTTACGAAAACTTCGGCATAGGCTTAGCCGCCTGCTTCTACGACGGTGCGGTCTTCTCTCCCGGCGTAATATTCACGAACCTTTTAAACCTCGTACTCAACTATATAAGCTACGGCGTTTCTCTTGCAATGACCAACGCCTCCGTTTGGGCAACGAGCCTCGTTGTCGACGGTATATTAGGGGGTATATTTGCAGTTTTAGGTTTCCTTCCCCAAATTTTAACGCTCTTTTTATTCTTCTCAATTTTGGAAGATACGGGCTATATGGCGAGAATCGCATTCGTGCTCGATAGAATTTTCAGACGTTTCGGGCTTTCGGGCAGGGCGTTTATGCCTATGATTATGGGCTTCGGCTGTTCGCTGCCCGCAATGATAAACACCCGTACCTTAGCAGACGAAAAGGAGAGGACGGCAACCGTAAGGGTTATACCCTTCTTCTCCTGCGGTGCAAAGCTCCCTATACTTACCGCAATTGCGGGCGGTATAGTTTCGGCTTTCGGCGTGGGCAATGCGGACGTTATAACTCTATGTATGTACCTGCTCGGCGTCGTTACCGCAATTTGTGCGGTGCTGTTTATGCGCAACACCACTTTAAAGGGCGATACTCCCCCGTTTATTATGGAGTTGCCCGCATACCATATGCCCGGATTTACCAACCTTATGTTGCACTTATGGGATAAGGCTAAACACTTCGTTAAAAAGGCGTTTACCATTATCTTTGCGTCAACCGTAATAATTTGGTTCCTGCAGAGCTTTGGTTGGGACTGGACTTACGTAGGCGCAGACGCTATGGGCGATTCCATTTTGGCGTCGTTAGGCAAGCTAATTCAGCCCGTGTTCACGCCTTTAGGCTTCGGCTCACAGCTCGGCGTAACCTTTGGTTGGGTGTTCGCAGTTGCGGCTATCACGGGTCTTATTGCAAAGGAAAACGTAATCGCAACCTTCTCCGTGCTTGCGGCAATGGTAGTTGCGGCGCTTAGCGGCGCCGGCTTTGAAGGCACCGAAGAAGGTATTGAAGAAGCCGTTATTCTCATTCAGAATACGGGTATCACCATTCCTGCGTTAATCTCTTTCATCGCCTTCAATATGTTGACCATACCTTGCTTTGCGGCTTGCGCAACGGCTAAGGCAGAACTTCCTAAGGGTAAGTTCAAGTGGACGCTCTTGTTCTGGGTGGTAACGAGCTATGCGGTATCTTCTATGATTTATACCGTAGGCACTTGGTGGTGGACGCTGTTTATCTGGCTTGCGGTAATAGCGATAATCGTAACTTTTATCGTCTTACGGAATACGGGCAAGTTCGATGTAGTAAAATTAATTAAAAGGAAGAAAGATTGATTATGCAACCTGTAGATATAGTTATAATCTGCGTCGTTTCGGTGGCGTTCGTCGTTGCGCTCGGCGTGATTATTTACAGAAAAATCAAGCATAAAGGCGGCTGCGACTGCGGTTGCGATTGTTGCCCGCACGGCTGCAACCGTAAAAAGGACGAACGCAAGTAAAAACTTCTCTGTGCGTATGCGTTAGAATAGTTCGCCGTCTATACGCTTTGGCTCGGTCGTTTACGATAGTAAACACCCCGTCGCTAAATCCGCAGGCTCGTGCTATTTCTCGTATTTCCGCAGAGGAACAACATACTCCTATAAAGACGGGCGCAAGTATTTGCGCCCGTCTTTCCGTAATTCACAAATTTACATAAAATTTATAAAAATTATCAAAAATTGCATAATTATTTATTTTACGCCGTATGCTTGCAAAACAGAACGGATATATGTATAATAAAATGGAAATAATATCCTAGGTGGACAAATCAATGATTAAATTATCCGGCAGAATTTCAGAAATATCCCCTTCGATGACCCTTGCAATCTCGGCTAAGGCAAACGAATTAAAGGCAGCGGGCGAGAAGGTTATATCCTTTGGCGTCGGCGAACCCGACTTTGCGACCCCTGCTCACATCGTTCAGGCGGCTAAAGACGCACTTGACGCAGGCAAGACTAAGTACGTCGCCGCCGCAGGTTTACCCGCACTAAAAAAGGCGGTTTGCGAAAAGCTTAAAAGGGACAATGACCTCGACTACGACCCCTCGCAGATAATCATTTCCAACGGCGCAAAGCACCCCATCTTCAACGCGTTGTTTGCAACCATTGAAGAAGGCGACGAAGTGCTTATTCCCAAGCCCTATTGGCTGACCTATCCCGAAGTCGTTAAAAGTTGCGGCGGCGTGCCCGTATATATTTACGCAACGCCCAGACATGGCTATAAGGTGACCGCCGCTCAGGTAGAGGCGATGATTACCCCCAAGACGAAGATGCTCATTTTCAACAGCCCCTGCAATCCTACGGGCGCAGTTTATACGGAAAGCGAAATCCGTGCTATCGCAGAGGTATGCTTAAGGCATAATATAATCGTCCTTTCAGACGAAATTTATGAAAAGCTCATCTACGGCGGAGAGAGCCACTTCTCGATAGCGGCCGTATCCCCCGAGATGAAGGAAAATACCATAGTAATCAACGGTTGGTCGAAGTCGTATGCTATGACGGGTTGGCGAATAGGCTATCTTGCAGCGCCCAAGCACGTTGCAAAGGCAATTGCGTCCTTCCAGAGCCATTCGACCTCCAACGTAAACACGATGACGCAGTATGCCGCAATCGCCGCATTAGAAGGCGACCAGCAGCCTATGTACGATATGATTGAAGCTTTCGGCAAGCGCAGGGAGGCTATGCTTGCGGAGCTTGACAATATGAAGGCGTTAGGGTTTGACTACGTCAAGCCCGACGGTGCGTTCTACGTTATGCTCCTTTGCTACAACTTCTACGGCAAGAGCTTTGAAGGCAAGAAGATTGCAGGCAGTATGGATATGTGCGACGCACTTTTAACCTACGAAAAGGTTGCCGCAACGCCCGGTATATGCTTTGGCGACGACGATGCGATAAGGCTTTCCTACGCACTGTCTATGGAGGATATGTTGGAAGGGCTTAAGCGTATAGCGCATTTCGTTACACTTCTTAAGTAATCAAGCCGCTTGCTTTTACGGCGAGGGCAAAAAAATATTTTTTAAATTTAAAAAAAGGTCTTGAAAATCTTTCGATATATGATAGAATATTTATATAAGAGAATTTTATCTTATTTAAGGAGGATTTCAGATGATAAAAATTATATGCGGTCCCAAGGGTTCGGGCAAGACAAAACAGATTATCGAGCTTGCTAACTCCAACGCCGCTAACGCAAAGGGCTTAAGCGTTTTCGTTACCGATACGGATAGGTACGTTCACGACGTTATCCGCGACGTAAGATTTGTAAACGTTACGGAATATCACGTTACGGGTGAAGAAGCGCTCTGCGGCTTTGTTATGGGAATAATGGCAGGTAACTACGACATTGAGTACGTTTACTTAGACGGTATCGCACGCATTGCGGGCAAACCTTTAAACGAGCTTGCCGCCATATTCTATATGCTTGAAAAGATTTCTAACCAAAGCGGAGTGGTTATTACTTTGACGTGCAGTTGCGAAAAGGAACAGTTGCCCGATTTTATCGCAAAGTACTGCTGATAGATTTTGTCAGTTGCGCTGCCGCTTATGTTATAGCGGCAGCGTTTTTATGTGTCTGCGCAAATCGTTTAAAATCATAAAAGTTTAGTATGGCAAACACGTTGCCGTCGGCAAAATAAAGGAGAAAATTATGTTATTCATCAGCACGAGAGGCGGAGAAAAAGTAACGGGAGCAGAGGCAATCGTCAAAGGTCTTTCAGACAACGGCGGTCTTTTCGTACCCGAAGAGTTCCCTCAAGTTTCTAAAGAGGAGATGGAGGAGATGCTCTATATGAGCTACCCCGAACGTGCCGCTACCGTCCTTCATAAGTTTTTGGACGATTACGATAAGGACGAGCTTTTAAAAGCTTGCGAAAGCGCATACGCAAAATTCGAAGGTCCCGACCCTGCGCCCCTCGTAAAGATTGAGGACCGCACATATATTTTGGAATTGTTTCACGGACCTACCTGTGCGTTTAAGGATATGGCGCTAACCGTATTGCCCTATCTTTTAAGAAAGGGGTGCGATATTTGCGGAATTAAGGAGCAGATTTTAGTACTCGTTGCAACCTCCGGCGATACGGGCAAAGCCGCTTTGGAGGGCTTTAAGGACGCAAACGGAATAAAGATTATGGTGTTCTACCCCGACGACGGCGTATCCTCCATGCAAAAGCTTCAGATGTGCACGCAGGAGGGTAAAAACGTAAACGTGGTTGCGGTCAAAGGCAACTTCGACGATTGTCAGACGGCGGTTAAAAACATCTTCAACAGTGCGGAAGACGCAGAAGAGCTTAAAAAATACAACACCCGCCTTTCAAGCGCAAACTCGATAAACTTCGGAAGATTAGCCCCTCAGATTGCCTACTATTTCTCGGCGTACTTCGACCTCGTTACCGCAGGTCAGATAGAGATGGGGCAGGAGATTGATTTCACCGTTCCCACGGGTAACTTTGGAAATATCCTTGCGGCGTATTACGCAAAGCGTATGGGCTTACCCGTGAGAAGATTGCACTGCGCTTCGAATATGAACAATATTTTGACCGACTTCCTTGCAAAGGGCTGCTACGACGTGCATAGGGAATTCTATAAGACGACTTCCCCCTCGATGGATATACTCGTTTCGTCTAACCTTGAAAGGCTTTTATTCGAAGTCTGCGGCAGGGACGAAAAACTCACGGCAGAGCGTATGAACAAGCTTAAGAGCGAAGGCGTTTACGAAATAACCGAGAAGGAGAGGGCGGCTATTGCCGAGACTTTCGACGGCGGCTTTGCGAACGAGGACGAGGTGGTTGAAACAATTTACGACTTGTTCTGCGATACGGGCTATACGATGGATACGCATACGGGTTGCGCAATGAAGGTCGCAAACGACTGGAAACGTAAGAACAAGAAGGACGAGACGATGATGGTAGTCGTATCGACCGCTAACCCCTATAAGTTCCCCCAGGACGTTCTGTACGCAGTTACGGGTAACGACGTAAGGGACAGCTTTAAGGGCGTTAAGCGCTTGCATGCGGCAACCGCAATGGCAGTTCCCAAGAGCCTTGCAGGCTTAAAGGACAAGACCGTGCGCTTTAAGACTGTGGTAACTAAGGATAAGATGTTCGACGAAGTTATTAAATTCGTTAAGTAATAAGCAAAAACCGCCATTCGGCGGTTTTTTTATTGCTCTCTGCGTATATACTTCGTATTTCGGCGTTGCAGTCCGCACCGCTTTGGTCGTGTACTTCATTGTACACTCCCTGCAGTCGTTGCTCCTGCGCCTTGAACTACTCGCATCTCCGCAGAGGGGCTTACCCTAATAAGGTAAAAAATTAAGTCCCCCCACAACAAACTAAATTGAAATAAATTTTAAGTTAGGTCTATACAAACTCAAAAAAGGGTGGTATAATATAAAAGGTATAATATGATAACCAACCAAAAGGGGAAAAATTATGGCTATTGAAAATCAGAGATTTATAACCATGGGCGAACTCTTATTAAGGCTTTCGCCCCCTAATAACGAAAAAATCCGCACGACCGACGAGTTTAAGGTGACCTACGGCGGTGCGGAAGCCAACGTTGCGGCGTCGCTTGCAAATTTAGGCGTTGACAGTTCGTACTTTACCGTCGTGCCCGACTCGTCTATCGGTAAGGCGGCAATCCGCTATCTTCGCTCTAACGACGTTCACTGCACTCCCTGCATAAAGGACGCAAAGGGCAGAATGGGCATCTACTTCTTAGAAGAAGGCTTCGGCGTGCGCGCAAGCAAGGTTACCTACGACAGGGCGGACTCTGCGTTTGCGCTTTACGATTTTTCGACGATTGATTTTAAAGAAAAATTAAAGGGCTTTACTTGGTTGCATTTAAGCGGTATAACCCCCGCCCTTTCCAAAAACTGCCGAGACCTTATTATGTATGCACTCAAGGCGGCTAAGGAGCTTAATATGACCGTCTCGTTCGACTGCAACTACCGTTCCGCACTGTGGGGCTGGCAGGAGGCGAGGGACTGTATAACCGAGTATCTTCCCTATGTGGACGTGCTGTTCGGTATAGAGCCCATCAATTTGCCCGGTCCCGACGGCAAGGATTTGAAGGACGGGTTGAGTATGAATCCCACCTATAAGGAGCAGGACAGAATTTTCAGGGAATTGCATAAGCGCTATAATTTCAAAGCGATAGGCAGGCACGTTCGCTATGTTCATTCGGGCAGCGAAAATAGCTTAAAAGCCTTTCTTTGGTACGGCGACGAAACCTACGAGAGCAAGACGTTCCGCTTCTCCATTCTCGACAGAGTTGGCGGCGGCGATGCGTTTGCAAGCGGTATGATTTACGCAATGATGCGCGAAATGAACCCCGACGATATAGTAAACTTTGCGGTTGCGTCCTCGGTGATTAAGCACACTATGCACGGCGACTTCAACATCACCGACGACGAAGAGAGCATCATTAAGCTTATGAATCAGGACTACGAAATCAAGAGATAACTTACTAAATAAAACGAATATAAAAGAAAAACGCCGCTGCGCTAAATTAAGCGCAGCGGCGTAACTATTTTTATATTAGTGGCTGACGAGCGATAAGTCCTTTATGGTATAGGTCAAAGTGCCTAAGCCGAAGGAAAGGGGAGTAGTCATCTTAAGGAGTACCGAACGGGTCGTGTTCAAGTCGGCGTTTTCAACGGCGGCGTAGCTGTAGACATGGTTAGAACCCTTCATATCTGCTGTAATGCCGATGGCAACGTTTTGGCAACGTATTTGCTTAGTTGCTGCTTCGGGGTCGTTTGAAGTGCCGTCGAAGAAGATATAGTCTTCTACCTTGTTGCCGTTTTCGTCCTTAACGTTCTTAAGCGCATTCAAAATCTGTGCGTCGTTTTCGGTCGAAAGCTCTGCGGCGGTTGTGCAGGTTGCGGTGCAAGACTGTACGTTGCCGTTCTGGGGCGAGCATACGTTAAACGATTTAGTGCCGCTTAAGGTGAACGCCCTGAGAGCCGCTTTAAGTTGGCTGTTGTCGAATACGAGCCCTTCGAGCGTGACAGTCTTTTCACCCGAGTTATCGGAATTTTTGTAGTCCGTGGTCTTAATAATTGCTTGGTTGCAATCTCTGTTATAGTACGTCTCGTAGACGGCGTCTATCGTCACGCACAAGGTATTCAGGTTGGTTGCGGTTAGGGTTACGGGCGCAGTGCTCTTAACTACCTGTTTGGAATATACGGGCTTAAGGTTGTTGCCTGCAAGGCGGTACTTGCAAACCGTATCCACCTTGTCTACAAATTCGACGGTCTCTTTCGTTGCTTTTAAAACGTATTTGCCCTTAACGCTGAGCGTCGTTTCAAAGACGTACACGGGGTCTTTGGGCGCCGCCGTCTCATCGGAGACGATTTTAATTCCTTCGGGAAGGGCGCTTGCAGACCAGTCGTAGTCGTTTGTATCCATATAGAAGGAAACGCTGTAGTTAGTGCCTTCGTCGGCTGTATAGTACTCGACGGAGTAACTGCTGTTATTGCCCTCGGTAAAGCCTATCGAATAGTTGGCAACTTCCTTATGGTTGCGCCAAAACTCAATCGAGTTCTTTTCAACGGTAGCGGACGTGGCAACGTTCCAGTTTGCCGAAGTGGAAGTAGAGGAATAAACCGTTCCACTTGAACAGCCTGCAACGGAAAATACGCCGCCAGCTAATAAAATCGTAGCTAAAATTTTCATTGAGCGTTTCATAGCTAAAATTATAGCATATAATTTTTTTAATTGTAAACTTTTTTGGACACAAATCAGTAAAAAAATGGTGACGGTTGTG
>JBJFAF010000125.1:0-2625 GCA_051887755.1 Candidatus Coproplasma sp. | reverse complement strand
GAATAACGAACCGCTGCCGAGGAATTCGCAGAAAATTGCCATAAGGGTAAGGGCGCAAGTAAAGCCCAGACCGTTAGCAATGCCGTCTACCGCACTTTCAAGCACGGTGTGTTTGTTAGCAAACGCCTCCGCTCTGCCTAAAATTATGCAGTTAACGACTATCAACGCCAAAAATCCGCCTAAGCTGTCGTATAAGTCGGGCATAAACTTATCCAAAACCATTCTCACGAGGGTAACGAGCGTAGCAATAATTACGATATAACAGGGGACTCTGACCTCGTTAGGAATAATTTTGCGCAGTGCCGAGATTATTATGTTGCTCAAAAGCAGGACGATAAGCACGCACGCACCCATACCCAATGCGCTCTGCGCCGAGGTTATAAGACCGAGTGTGGGACAGGTACCTAAAACCAGTACGAAAGTCGGGTTTTGGAAGATAAGTCCGTCTAGCGTAATCTTTTTATACTTATTCATTTGCCTCACCTCCGTTTAAAATAGCGACTACGGCGTCATAGTTCTTGGTTGCAAATGCGCCTGCGTACATACATAAATATGTGGAATTGGAGGCGTGAGTTTCGTGGTCGGTTGCACCTGTTATAACCGTGTCTCCGTCCGTACCCGTAACGCCCGTATAGCTCATATTTTCGCCGTAGATACCCGTGAAGAAGGAAATGCCCTTACCAACAAACAGACTGCCGTCCTTGACGTTTGCAGGCATTTTAGTATCATAATCTTCCGTGGAACCGTTTCTTACTATAGCGTAGGACTTGATGGACTTATCCTCGCCAACGACAATCGTAATCTTAAACGAATCTGCGTCGCCGTAACCCTTGGTGATAACAGTGTATTCTACGTCGGTGGTGGAGCCTTCGGCAAACTTAGCTTCGGTCTGACCCTTTTTAACATTGATATATTTGATTAATTCAAGTTCTTCATAGGGGTTGGTTTCCACGTTATTGAATACAACGGTGTTGACGTAATCGACTGCGCCGTTCACAGCGTTGCAGATTGCGGTGGAACTCTTTGTTGCACCTGTAGAGATATAGCCGTCGGAGGGATAGAAACCGCCTTCGGGCAGGCTCTTGGTAAAGGAGTCGAGCATAGAGCTTGTTATCTTATCCATAAAGGTCTGACCGCTGCTCTCGCCTATCTGAACCTTTGCAATATTTTTAATCGTATTAGCCGAGGTGTCTACGTTTATAGCAACCCAGCAGGTTACCGTACCTTCCGAATAGCCGCCCATACCCTGCGATTGAACGAGGTAGTGAATATCGCTCTTATCCGTAAAGGTTATTCTATATGCGGAAAGGACGTTAGCGTCGCCGAGAGTCAGAGTGGTTTCTACAAGGCTTTCGGGGTTTTTCTCGTTGCTGTCTATCAAGCTATCGTTCTTGCCGTAGATATTGACGGCTTGGTCGGGATAAATCTTATTTACAGCCCTCTGCAATCTTTCGCCTGCGTAGACCTCTAAAAAGCCGTAGGCAATCGTCAAGATAGCACCGCTCATAAGCAAAATGCACATAAGCACTATCAGGCACTTAAACGCCTTGCTTTTAAAAAACTGTTTAACCGTCATTTATTTGCCCTCCTTTTGCTTTTTAATTTTTTTATAGCCAAAGGGCTTGCGTACGATGTAAGTATCAATTAAAGGAACGATAAGGTTCATAAACATAATTACGAAGGAAACGACTTCAATCTTCGTAAGATAGCGAAGGACTGACGTAAGTACTGCTAACGCAACATAGTAAACGATTTGTCCGTAGACGCCCTTAGGGGAAGTAACGTAGTCGGTTGCCATAAAGATTGCGCCGAACATTAAACCGCCTGAAAGCGCATAGTCTAAGAACAAGCCTATATCGAACGTGCCGCCGATTGCCGCAAGGCAAACCGAAAGAAATGCAGAGAGTACCACATAGAGCACGGGCTGCCACCACTTGATGACCTTGCGTACTACTAAGTAGATATAACCGACGATAAGCGCAAGCTTGCACGTTTCGCCTATGCATCCTGCAAGACCCGTGCCTAAAAGCAGGTCAACCCAACCGACCTTTGCAGAAGCAATATCCCCGAGAAGGTATCCCGAAAGGTGTGTTGCACCCGTAAACAACCCGCTGTCGGCACCGATGGGGGCAATCTTGCAAGCAGAGTACATCGTTATTGTAAAGCTCATAAACATAAATACTCTGCCCGTTGCCGCAGGGTTTACAAGGTTTTTGCCCGTACCGCCGAACAGCATTTTTACAACTGCTATCGAGAAGATTGCGCCGAGCAATACTTCGTACCACTTAGTCGTGGGGGGAAGGATAAGGGCAAGTATAAGACCCGTTACGATAGAAGTGTAGTCAAACTGCCTAAGCCACTTCTTGCACACCGAGCCTGCGTTCTTGCATTTGTTGCCAAAGCCCTTGTTTGCGATAAAATAATACACGAACTCGGTCGCAACCGACGCAAGTATAGAAGTTAAAATGATGATAAACGCTTCAAGTTGGAAGTAGACGATACCCATAACCGCCGCAGGGATAAGGGCGATAATAACGTCTAACATAATTCCCTTCGTCGTTCTGGGAGATTTGACGTGGGGAGGGGTGGAAATTACTACTTGGTTATTCATTTCTTTTCCTCCTT
>JBJFAF010000124.1:0-2636 GCA_051887755.1 Candidatus Coproplasma sp. | reverse complement strand
AATATACCGACGGGATGCTAAAAACCTCGCCCGTAGATCATAAGCTTGAGTTTGTTGCCGAGGTTGACGCTACCTGCACGGCGGGCGGCGTTCTTGCACACGACCGTTGCTCCGTTTGCGGTAAGAACTTCATCGCAGGTGTTGAAAAAACGGACGACGAGCTTAAAACGGATGCTCTCGGACACAACTATTATGCGGTTGAAGCGACCGACGCTACCTGCACGACCGACGGAGCTATCGCGCATCTGCATTGTGACGGTTGCGGCTCGAATATCGTAAAAGGTGTAGAGAAAACCGCGGGCGAGCTTAAAATACCCGCAAGCCATAATCTTGTAATCATTGCGGGAGCCGAAAAGACCTGCACGACCGACGGAGTGATAGAACACGAGCGTTGCTCCGTTTGCGGTAAGAGCTTTATTGACGGTGTGGAAAAGACCGATAGCGAGCTTACAATACCCGCAGGTCACGAGCTTTCTGACGTTGCCGAGGTTGCAAAGACCTGTACGACCGACGGAGTGGCGGCGCACAAGCATTGTACCGTTTGCGGAAAGAACTTTATTGACGGCGAGGAAAAGACCGACGACGAACTTAAAATTGAAACAACCGGTCATACCTACGGCGATCTTATACAGGAAAGCGGAAAGAGGGACCACTACCAATGCTCTGTTTGCGGCAAGTATTTTGACGCTTCCTATAATGAAATCACCGTTTTGGAGCTTCCCACGGGTCACACCTTCGGTGAGTGGACTGCCGAGCAACCCGCAACTTGTACCACCAACGGAACGAAGGGCTATTACACCTGCTCCGACGCATCGTGCGCGGGCAAATATTTCGATATTGACTACAACGAAATAGATGATTTAACCATTCCCGCCGCACACAAATGGGCTGCCGAGCCCGAGTTCGACTCCTTGCAGCACTATTTCGTCTGCACGGTATGCTACGATATAAAGGAATACGTGGACCACGACCTGACGACAGAGTACGTCAAGGAAAACGGCAGGTGGTACGAGTACCAAAAATGCAAGGCTTGCGCCTACAAGACCGAGGGATCTATGTTTGACAAGGTTGCCGATATATCCCCCGTAAGAAGCTTTTTGGTAGACCAATACGATCTGTATTCATTCTATATGTCCGTGCTTTACGAGGACGGCTCGACCTCGGAGGAAAGCATCATATCTTATATAGATACCGACGCATTTTACGATATGGTACAGGAGCTTAAAGCGGCGGGCGTATTCCCCGTTACGAAAACCGTTACGCTCTCCATGCGCAACTTCACGAAGGACGTAGAGATAACCTTTGACCTTCACAGCATGGAAGCGGTGCCCGAATATACCGTATATCAAAAGGGCTATCTTACGGATCTTGGCGATATAAGATTCAAATTCGTGTCCAACAGCGGATACACCTCGGGCTATACGACCCTCTCATACATGACGGTAACGGACGACGGTGGCTTTGACCCCGACTACGACTTTGCAGACGGCGACAAGGTCTACACAATCTCGTTTACCTACGACGAGGAGGAATACACCTTCTCCTTTACCTACGTAAACAGGAAGGTCGTAAGAAAGATATCGACTTATGACGACAAGGTAAACCTCGGCGAGTATCCCGAGATAAGAATAGAATATACCGACGATACCACAAGATATACCGATGCGCTTTCCGCGTTTGATATGACCGACGGCGCGTTTGACAAGGATACCGTCGGCAAGTATACCTTTACTCTCAAATCAAAGGACGGCTTTGCCACGGAAACCTTTACCGTCGAGGTCGTTGACCCGAGGAGCATATCGGGCGTTGACGGCAACGTATATATGGCACTTAACGACGGCACGTTTAAGGTCAAGGTTCAGTATAACGACGGAACGGAGGAATACCTTACCCTAACGCCCTATGCGATAATCAACCCCGACCTTTACGGAAGCGGAGCTCCCTTTGATAACACGGTGGCGGGCGAATATTACGTCACCGCAAGGATAAAGGACTACGACGCGGACCTTTGCATAAACGTATACGACCCCGAAAACTTATCGGCAATTTATATATACGTTACGTTTGATACGCCGATAATATGCGAAACGGACGCGGACGGCAACGTGACAATAGACGCTACCTATCTCTATATATTTGCAAAGATGAATAATGGCACCGAGGAGTACGTTCAGCTGGGCCCGGATATGTGGACCGCAAGCATGGGCGAGGACGGCAAGTCGGGCGTTATAACGGTAACATACAAGGGCGCTATAACCTCTTTCGAGTTCAAGATAGCCGAAAAGGACGTTTCGGGCATTTCCGTCTGCACTAAAGAAAGCAATTATGTTAATAAAATTCTTGCAAAAGACGGAGTTATCAATGAAGAATATTTCTTGAAGGTTTCATCATCCGACGGCGGCTACTACTATGTTCAAATAACGGCTGATATGTTCTATCTTGACAGCGAAGCGTTCGATTTGAGTACCGCAGGAAGCGGCAGATACGATGTCACGATAAAATACGGCGAAGCGTCAACCGGCACTATGCCTCTGTTCGTTTATAACGACGGCGATATTTTAAAATCGTTCTACGGTGGCGATGACACGGCAATTTGCGGCAGTTACGAATATGTTCTCTCGCAAATCGCAAAAATG
>JBJFAF010000123.1:3762-11091 GCA_051887755.1 Candidatus Coproplasma sp. | reverse complement strand
TGACCGTCCTTTTTTACGCCGCAAATCGTCGTTGCGTGAAATTCTACCATAAAAAATCTCCTGTTGATACGGGTCAAAAAAACTTACCCGCAATTATACGCATGTGAAATACTAACGCTTTTTTGCATAGTATCCACTTTATATTTAAACTCATAACGCCCGCAAAAAACGCAAACGGGCAAAATTTATTCGTCGCCCTATTAACTTTATTCGTTAATAGCCTTAACGTACTCTTCCATTGCCGTAAGCGCCCTTTCGGAGAGCAGTCTGTAGCGTTGCTTTTTATCCCTCGGCGGATTTTCGATTGCGGGCAATACGCCGTAGTTGGCGTTCATAGGCTGAAAGTCTTCGCTTGCCCCGCTTATATGTGCCGACAATGCGCCGCAAACGGTTGTCAAGGGTGGGATTACGACCTCTTTCCCCTCAAGCTTGCGCACCGCATGCACGGCGGCTAAAAGTCCGCTTGCCGCACTCTCAACGTATCCCTCTACGCCCGTAATCTGCCCCGCAAAAAAGGTTAAAGGATAATTTTTACAGGAAAAATCGGCGTTCAAAATTTCGGGTGAATTTAAATAGGTGTTCCTGTGCATAACGCCGTAGCGCAAAAATTCTGCATTTTTGAGGGCGGGGACGAGCGAGAAAACCCTCTTCTGCTCGCCGAACTTTAAGTTGGTCTGACACCCGACGAGGTTATACATATCCCCGTTTAAATTTTCCTTTCTCAGTTGCAAAACGGCGTAAAAACGGTTGCCGTCCTTATCCCAAAGCCCGACGGGCTTAAAGGGACCGAACCTCAGCGTCTCCGCACCCCTCGCCGCCATAACCTCAACGGGCATACACCCCTCGAAAATCTCACTCTTTTCAAAGGAGTGCAAAGTCGCCCTCTCGGCGTTTAACAGCTCGGTGACGAAGTTTAAGTACTCCTCTTTATTCATAGGGCAGTTCAAATAGTCGTCGCCGCCCTTGCCGTACCTGTCGCCGAAAAAGGCGCAACTCATATCCACGCTCTCTTTGGAAACGATGGGCGCAGATGCGTCGTAAAAGTGCAGGCTGCCGCCGAAACGGGATATAATATCTTCCGCAAGTTTTTCACAGGTCAAAGGTCCCGTTGCTATTATGCACGGCTCTTCGGGAATGGTCTTAACCTCCCCGCATACGCAGGTAATATTCCCCTCCGCTTTAATTGCCTCGGTAATAAATGCGGCGAACTTATCCCTATCTACCGCAAGTGCGCCGCCTGCGGGGATTTTAGCGTACTCCGCCGCCCCCATAGTCAGCGAACCGATAAGGCGCATTTCCTGCTTTAAAAGTCCGCATGCGTTGGAATAGGCATCTGCACCCTTTAAGGAGTTGGAACACACGAGCTCGCCGAAGTCCTTATTAGAATGGGCGGGGGTAAAACCATGCGGTTTAATATCGCACAGCTCGACCTTAAAGCCCTTATGCGCAAGGAAGTATGCCGCCTCGCAACCTGCAAGCCCTGCGCCTACGACCTTAATCGTTTTCATCTTCAACGGGTGCGGGGACGGAATAGTCGCAGTTCTTATCCGAGCACTTAATCTCCTTGCCTTTGCGGATAAGGAAGTTACCGCACTTAGGGCACTTGTCGCCCGTGGGAATATCCCAACTCAGGAATTTGCATGCGGGGTAGCCCGTACAACCGTAGTATATCTTGCCGTTCTTGCTCTTCATTCGCCTCATAGGCTTGCCGCAGTCGGGGCACTTACCCTCGGTCTTTTCGCCCTCCCTCGCCTTGCCGTCGGGCTTTATTAAAGGCTGTTTGGACTGACACTTGCCGCACTCCAAATATGCGCCGTACTTGCCCTTTTTAACGAACATATAACTGCCGCACTGCGGGCACTTCTCCTCCGAAATCTTTACGTCGATAGGCAAAATCAAAGAGCATTCGGGGTAGTTGGGGCAGGCTAAGAACTTGCCGAACTTACCGCTTTTTACAATCATATTCGCACCGCACTTAGGGCAGCGCACGTCGGATATCTCCGTCTCGCTCTCGCTTACGATATTAGAGCATTTAGGGTAGTTAGAGCAAGCGAGGTATTTACCGTACTTGCCTATCCTCCTAATCATAGGACTTCCGCACTTTTCGCAAGTCAAGTCGGTGAGCTCGTCGCCGTCGCAAGCGGCGGTCTTTAAATTCTCGGCAAACGAGGGGTAGAAATCACTAATAATCTTGTGCCAATCTACGCCGCCTTCCTCTATTTTGTCCAGCTCTTCCTCCATCTTTGCGGTAAAGCCGACGTCCATAATGTCTTTAAAGTACTGCACGAGCAAGTCTGTAATCTTATACGCCACCTCGGTGGGAACCATATACTTGCCGTCCTTTTCGACGTAGCGGCGCTTGGTCAAAACCGAAATAATCGACGCATAAGTCGAAGGTCTGCCGATACCCTTTTCGTCCATAGCTTTAACGAGCGACGCATCGGTGTACCTTAACGGGGGACGGGTGAACTTCTGCTCTTTTACGAGCTGTTCAAGCTTAAGCTCTTCTCCCTGCTTTAACGGGGGAAGGAGTTTTGAAACCTCTTCCTCGTCGTCGCCCTTGACGACCGCCTGTTGGTATGCGGCGGTAAAGCCCGCAAACTGCAAGGACTTGCCGCTCGCCTTAAAGGTATAACCCGCACTCTCCGCCTCTATCTGCATAGAGTTGTACTGCGCCTCTGCCATCTGCGAGGCTACGAAACGGTCGTATACGAGCTTGTAGATATTATAGTGCTTTTTATCCAAAGAGGACTTGACGCTTGCAGGCGTTACCTCTAAGTTAATCGGGCGAATAGCCTCGTGTGCGTCCTGCGCACCCTTTTTGGTTGCGTAGTAGTTGGGTTTTGCAGGCGCATATTCTTCGCCGTAATTCTTCTTTATGAACTCAAGCGCACTCTGCTGCGCCTCGGCGGCGATACGGGTAGAGTCCGTTCTTATATAAGTTATAAGCGCAATATGGTCGCCGCCTACTTCCATACCTTCGTACAGGTGCTGAGCAATCAGCATAGTTTCGGGCGAGGACATCCCGAACTTAATAGAGGCGTCCTGTTGCAAAGAGGAGGTGGTGAAGGGCGCAGGGGCGTGCTGTTTGGTCACGCCGCTTTTGACTTTCGTTACCGTAAAAGTACCTGCCTTTATCTCCTTTTCAGCCTGTTCGGCATTTTCCAAGGTTATCTGCTTACCCGCTTTTTTCAGCTGATACGTCGCTTTAAAAGGCGCATATTCGGCGGGTAAATCGCGCAAGGTCGCAGAGAACGTGTAGTATTCTTCGGGCTTAAAGTCCGCAATCTCCCTCTCCCTGTCTACAATTAAGCGAAGAGCTACCGACTGAACTCGCCCTGCCGAAAGTCCGTCTTGAATACGGTTGTTCAAAAGGGGTGAAAGCTTATAGCCCACGAGCCTGTCTAAAACCCTCCTCGCCTGTTGAGCGTCTACGAGGTTATAGTCAATCTTCCTCGGCTTTTCTAAAGCCGCCACAACGGCTTTGGGCGAAATCTCGTTAAATTCTACCCTGTTCAGCCCGTCGGGGTCTAAGCCTAAGACGGTCTGCAAGTGCCAGCTTATAGCCTCGCCCTCACGGTCGGGGTCGGTTGCAAGGTAGACTTTTCCAGCCTTCTTTGCCTCTGCGGAAAGGCGTTTGATTACGTCCTTCTTGCTAGGCGTAATCTCGTAATGGGGTTCGAAATTTTCTGTTATCTTTATACCCAACGTCTTTTCGGGCAAATCCCTGACGTGACCCGTCGAAGCGTCTACTTTATACTTACCCTTTAAATACTTGGTAATGGTTTTTGCCTTGGAAGGCGACTCAACTATGATTAAATCCATAAAAGCTCCTTATGCCTTAAACCTTTTTTACAGGGCGGAATATTTATTGCCGCCTACCCTTACTATAAGCCCTTTTATCTCTAACGAGGCGCAAAGGGCGTTGACCTCGTAAAGCTGTTTGCCTAAAGTTTCGGCTATCCTTTCAACGTGGGTTTCCCCCTCGTCCTTTAAAAGGGTAAGCACTAACCTTTCGTCCTTATCCAAACTTTGCGACTTCTCCGTCTGCGGCTCGTACCCGAACACGGAGAAAATATCGTCGGCGCAATCGCAAAGATAAGCGCCGTTTTTTATTAAATTATTGCACCCCTCGCCCGAAGTTATTCCCGGGCTGTAGGGGAATGCGAACACCTCTCTCGAATAGTCGGCGGCGTAGGAGGCAGTGTTGAGCGCACCGCTCTTTTTAGCCGCAGATACCACCAACACTCCTTTACATAACCCCGCAATTATGCGGTTACGCAAAAAATAAGTATATTTCCTTGCGGGCATTCCGAACGGAAATTCGCTTATTGTAAGCCCGTTCTCCTCCACCTCTTTAAGCACTTGAACGTTGGTCGAGCAAGCCGTATCATGACCGCCGGGCAAGACGCAGATAACTTTCCCCGTGGTGAGCGCACCGTATGCGGCGGCGCTGTCAGCGCCGTCCGCAACGCCCGTTACTATTACGAACTTTTCCGAAAGCGATGCGCTAATCTTTTTGCACTCTTCGTAAGCAGACGCCGTCGTCTTGCGTGAGCCGACCACGCCGAACATCTCGCCGCCGAGCAATTCAAGGTTACCCCTTGCGTACAGCACTAACGGCGGTACGGGGATATTTTTCAACTGCTCGGGATAGCCTGCGCTTTTATAGGTTACGCACACAATCCGCCTTTTGTCAAGCTCTTGCAACGTCTTTTTGCGGTAATCCTCATCGCAAAATATTGCCACTGCCCGTTTATACGCTCCCTCTCCGCATGCCGCTTTCAACGCCTCGGCGTACTTTTCGCAATTAGAATTATCATCATTTTTAGAGGCGAGCAGTAACTTCTTCTGCGTATAATTAAGCCCGCTTATGCCGTTTGCGACGATTAAGTCGATTTCCTTTTGCGTATAATTCATCTTTCTTTAATACTGTCGAAATTCCTGTACGACGTAGCCTCGAGGACGTGCTTAGGCAAAATCTTTTCGGATAAGTCCAAATCGGCAATCGTCCTCGCTACCTTTATTATTCTCGACCTCGCCCTCGCCGAAAGCGACAGCCTTTCAAATGCGGAACGAAGGATTTTTTCGCTGTCGGGTGAAAGGGCGCAGAACGCCTTAATCTGCTTTTCGCCCATATCGGCGTTTACGCTTATACCCTCTTCGCCTAAAAAGCGTTCCCGCTGAATCGCCCTTGCCCTCTCTACTCTCTTTTTGACGTCCGCACTGCACTCCTCTTCTTTATCGGAGGCGAGCTCTTCGTACTTGACCGAATCGACCTCCACTTGCAAATCTATCCTATCTAACAGCGGACCTGAAATCTTCGCCCTGTACCTTCTAATCTGCATAGGCGAACAAGTACAGTGCCTCTCCGCAGAGCCTAAATTCCCGCACGGGCAGGGGTTCATACTTGCGCAGAGTATAAAGTCGGCGGGGAAAGTTATCGCTCCGCCCACCCTCGTCACGGTTATCTTGCCGTCCTCCAAGGGTTGCCTAAGCGCCTCTAACGCCGAGCGAGAGTATTCGGGCAATTCATCTAAAAACAGTACACCCCTGTGCGCTTTTGAAATCTCTCCCGCCCTTATCTTGTTCGTCCCGCCGCCGCAGAGCGAAACGGTGGTCGCCGTATGGTGGGGCGTACGGAAGGGGCGCAGAGCCGCTATTCCGTCCTCGTTGAGCTCCCCCGAAACAGAGAGTATATTAGTGACCTCCAACGCCTCGTCGAAAGTCATATCGGGCATAATAGTGGGAATACACCTCGCAAGCATAGTCTTACCCGTACCGGGAGGCCCTGACAAAAGAATGTTGTGTCCGCCTGCTACGGCAATCTCCAAAGCCCTCTTCGCCACCGCCTGACCACGCACATACTTTAAGTCGCAGTCGTAATTTAAACGGCTCTTTGCCGCCTCGAAACTGCGTATTTTAACGGGTTCGAACGCCGCCATATCCGATAAAAATTCAAAAGTCTCCCTCAAGGACTTGAGTGCGTAGACCTCTATGCCCTCTATATAGCTTGCCTCGTTAGCGTTGCCGAAAGGTACTATAAACTTATTAAAGCCCCTGCCCTTTGCGGCGATAATGATGGGGAGTATGCCCGTTACGGGGCGCAGAGCGCCGTCTAAGGCAAGCTCGCCCAAAATGACTATATCCTTAACGTCTGCGTCGAGCTGTCCGCTTGCAATAAGCAAAGATACGGCGATGGGCAAGTCGTACTGACTGCCCTCCTTTTTAATATCCGCAGGGGCAAGGTTGACCGTTATTTTGTTTACGGGAAAACGGAGCGCACTGTTGCGTATTGCAGAGTACACTCTCTCCTTGCTCTCCTTTACGGCGGCATCGGGCAGACCTACCAGCTCGTACCTGACCGCACCCTTATTTATATCCGTTTCCACCTCTACGGGGACGCCCTCAAGCCCTACGAGGGCGTAGCTTTTAACCTTAGATAACATCTTGACTTACACTTTAAATATTTTTACATAAATAAAAAAGCCCGCACAATGCGAGCTTTTTTAATTACTTTCTTACTTCCGTAATCTTTGCGGCCTTACCTGTTAAGCCTCTTAAGTAGTAGAGCTTAGCCCTTCTAACCTTGCCCTTCTTAACCACCTGAATGGATGCGATTTTAGGGGAGTGAACGGGGAACGTTCTCTCTACGCCTACGCCGAAAGATAAACGACGTACCGTAAAGCTTTCCCTGATACCGCCGTGCTTTTTAGCGATAACTACGCCTTCAAAGTTCTGAATTCTCTCCTTCGTACCTTCGATAACCTTGAAACCGACCCTTACGGTGTCGCCAACGTTAAATGCAGGCACGCTCTCCTTCATACCTTCTTTTTCTATTGCCTCAACCAACTTGCTCATGACTTGTCCTCCATTTACAAAGTATTCTTGCGTATAATTTTTCTTGCAGAGGAATACCCGAAGTCTATTATTTTTTTGAATTGCCTACCTATCTTAACAAACGCAAAGCTAAATTGCAACTCTTTTTAGGGGGTGTATCGAAATTTTCACAAAAGAATTTTTGTGGTGCGACCACTGCGGTGTATCTTAATTTCCCAAACACTTGACCGACTTATCACCAATCAAACAGATTGTGCTATCACGGCGAAGTTCTAAAATTCTTTCGCCTTATTCGGGCAAACGGCTTTGCGGAGAAGCGAGCGCGTCAACGCAAACTTCGCTTTAACGCCGTTTGCGCAAAACACAAACGGCAACTTTGCTCCGTTGCATCTCCTCTTCCCACAAAAACTTCTTTTTGTGGGAGCCCGAAAACAACGCAGTATTGCGACGCTTATACGAAAAGCGCCCATAAAGGCGTATTATATATAA
>JBJFAF010000123.1:0-3662 GCA_051887755.1 Candidatus Coproplasma sp. | reverse complement strand
AAGGCGTATTATATATAATATGTATATATAATCGCCGTAAAAATAGTACTTATTCCCACTCGAACGCACTTTCGATATGGTTGATTTCGCCCTTTGCAATTTCGATTATATCGAACCTTAAAGTAAACCCGTCGGGGCGAATACGGTTTATATACAGGTACTGCCTTGCGGCGTTAACGTATCTTCGGCGGCGTGTGCAATCGACCGCCTCGTTGGGCTCGCCGAAACAATCGGAGGTACGGGTTTTAACCTCTATAAAGGCGATAACCTCCCCCCTGCGTGCGATAATGTCTATCTCGCCCGCCTTGCACTTAAAGTTGCGGCATAAAATTTGATAGCCGCTCTTTTTTAAAAACCTCGCCGCCCTGCGCTCTCCCCAAAAGCCAAGCTTGCGGTTTTGACCCTTTATTGCCATTTGGTGGTAAAACTCCTGCGGTGAATGGGCGTAAGCCCGTATTTTTCAATCGCCTTTATGTGTGCGGCAGAGCCGTAGCCTACATTACTCTCAAATCCGTATTCGGGGAACTCCTTTGCGTACTCCTTCATAACGTTATCCCTGTACACCTTTGCGATTATCGACGCCGCACCTATCGTATAGCTCTGCGCATCGCCCTTTATTATCGACCTCTGCGGGATAGCTATATCAAGCGTCATATTGCCGTCGGTAATGCAGAAATCGGGCTTAACGTCAAGCCCCTCGACGGCGTTTTTCATACACAGTCTCGTCGCCTGTAGTATGTTAATTTCGTCTATAACTTGCGGTTCGATGCGGCATATGCGGTAGGCAATTGCATTTTCGCATATTCTTTTTGCCAGCTCTTCACGCTTTTTTGCGGACAGCTTTTTGCTGTCGTCTATGCCCTCTATTATGCCGTCCGTAGGCATAATGACCGCCGCACATACTACGGGACCCGCCAAAGGACCTCTGCCCACCTCGTCTGCGCCGCACACGAGCTTATATCCTTGGGCGAACAGCTCTCTTTCAAACTTTAATTTTTCATCAACGTTGTACACTTTCATAAGCGTTCCGCTTAACCCCGTATCTTAATTACTTTTATTAAAACAAGCAAATCACAAATCAAACGATAAGCGTTCCGCTTAACCCTGTATCTTAATTTCTTTATATTAAAATCGGCAAATCAAACGTTAAATACCTTGCAGTCGTCCACGCTATCCAACGTAATCTTGCCAAGCCTGCCCTTTCTAAAATCGTCTATAACCGCCTTTTCGGCACGCTCGTAGTCGTACTCGTTGCCCTTCAGGATAAATCCTCGGCGAACGCACACCTTTTCAAGCATTTCAAGCGGCGTCTCCTCGTTCTCTATGCCGTAGCGTTCCTTTAAAAAAGCAGGATATTTTTCCTTTAGTTCTGCAAGCAGGGCGAGGGAAATATCGTCCATATCCAAAATATCGTCGTTTAAACTGCCGACGTACGCAAGGCGCAAAGCCAACCTTTGGTTTTCAAAAGCGGGGGGCGTCGTGCCGGGGGTATCCAACAGCTCCCAACCGTCCAGCCTGACCCACTGTTTGCCACGCGTTACGCCCGCCTTGTCGCCCGTCTGCGTACGAGCCGCCCCCGCAATTAGGTTTATTACCGTACTCTTGCCCGTGTTGGGCACGCCGCACACCATAAAGCGGAAGGTTTTAGAATATCCCTTTTGCTCGTTTGCGGCACGTTTTTCGGCAATCAATTTTTCGATTGCCGTACAGATATCCCTCTTTGAACGGTTATCCGCCGCATTTATGCGGACGCAGGGTGCGCCGCTTTGGCGTATTGCAACCGCAAGGCTCTCCGCACGCCCGTCGGCTAAGTCGCTCTTGTTCAAGACGTAAAGCACGGGCTTTGAGCCGAACATCTTCTTAAGTTTAGGGTTAAAGGAAGAGGCAGGGCACCGTGCGTCGAGCACATAGATTACGCCGTCGCAAAGCTTAACGTTGTCCTCCATCATTCTCATTGCCTTGGTCATATGACCGGGGAACCATTGCAAAAGTTTCACTAAATTACCCTTCCTTTTAACTAAGCTTTAAAGCTTTTTGTCCTTCAATAAATCGGGTCTGCGCTCGGCGGTTATCTTTAGGCTCTGCTCCCTGCGCCACTTGTCGATTGCGGCGTGATTGCCCGAAAGCAGAACCTCGGGCACGCTGACGCCGTTAAAGACGGCGGGACGGGTATACTGAGGATACTCCAACAGCCCGTCCGAAAAACTCTCGTCGATGAGCGAGGCGGAGGAAATTACGCCGTCCACATAGCGGGCAACGCAGTCGCACACCACCATTGCGGGTAGCTCGCCGCCCGTTAAAACGTAGTCGCCGATAGAGATTTCCTCGTCGATATATCCGTCGAGCACTCTTTGGTCAACCCCCTCGTAATGTCCGCATAAAATGAGCAGATTTTCGCACGAAGAGAGCTGTGCCACCTTGCTTTGGCTCAGCGTTTGACCCTTGGGCGAGGTGTAAAGCCTTAACGCCTTGTGGTCGGGGTCTACCACTTGAATACAGCTTGCGATGGGCTGAGGCATCATTACCATACCTGCACCGCCGCCGAAAGGATAGTCGTCGCACTTAAAGTGCCTGTCCTCGGAGTAGTCACGGATATTGACTATTTCTATCTGTAGTTTGCCCTCTTCTACGGCACGCCCGATAATACTTTGTTGCAGGGGCTTGAACATATCGGGGAAAAGGGTTAGGACGGTTATTTTCATTTACCCTCCAGCCCCACTTCGGCAAGGCGCTTTTTGTTTAAGGTAATCACTCCGTTTTCGACGTCGATATCCTCTATGACGCCTTCCGCCGCAGGGAAGGTAAGGCGAGAGCCGTCTACCTTTTCCACCTCGTAAATATCCGTCCTCGCAGGGGTTATGGAGGTAACCGTGCCGACCTCCGCACCGCCGTCTAAGACTACTTTACAGCCGATTACGTCGGCGATGTAAAATCTTCCCTCGGGCAGGGCAGGTGCGTCGCTGCGTTTAACCTCTAAGTTATATCCCCTCAAAAGTTCCGCCGCATTCCTATCGCAAACGCCGCCCAAAGCGACGATTGCACAGTCGCCTCCGCAGGGGCGCACGTTGAGTATTTTATATAGATTGCCCCCTATATATACCTTATTGAACTCGGTTAAATCCTCCACGCTGTCCGTCAAGGATATAACCTTTAGTTCGCCCCTTATGCCTTGGGGCTTTACAATTTTTGCAACCGTTAAAAATTCTTCCATTATAAATTGACCTTTAATGGTAAAGTTTACAAACAGGGGGAGCCAAAGACTCCCCCGTAAATTTTTGTGTTTGCGCCGTAAAAAGAGCGCAATTCAGGTTTAAATTGCCTTAGGCAAGCAAAAGCCTTACGCCTCTTTTTCCTTGATTTCGATGACGTACTTCTTGCTGTCTCGAGGGGTATAAGCGTTTACCAACGTGCGAAGCGCCTTGGCGATTTTGCCCTGTTTGCCGATAACTTTGCCCATATCGGAAGGCGCTAAAAGTACGTCTACTTCCACAGCGTTCTCCTTCTCTTCGACCTTATATTCAATCTCTTCGGTCTTTTCGGCAAACCTTTCGACGATATATTTAATTAACTGTAAGGTATCCATTTCTACTCCTGAAAACGGGACTTAAATTACTTCTTCTTTTTCTTGTTGTTGGTCTTGGGTGCGGAGGGCTTTGCGCTCT
>JBJFAF010000122.1:0-11103 GCA_051887755.1 Candidatus Coproplasma sp. | reverse complement strand
CAGGCTCTCTTGCCGCAGGTATGCTGCTCTTTATGATGATACCTATGATTACGCCGCTGAACTCCTCTTTCTTGAACGTTATAATGTGTTTTTCCGGCGGAGTTTTGTTTGCCGCAGGGTTAGGCGCAATAAGTAACCTGATATTGAAAAAAACGAATTTAGTATAAAAAATAAAAGCATATACGTACTACGCACGGCAAACCGCCGTGCGCATTTTTATATAAAACGCTTGACAAGTAAACTTGGCAATGATAGTATATAGTTGCCAACAAAACTTGGCAGGAGTTGAAATATGGAAGAGAATGAAGAATTAGAAGTGCAATGCCCCGAAGAAATTGAGCAAAGCGATGAAACGTTTGCGGAAGATACGAACGCCACGCTATCCAAAGAAGAGATATTAGCAGCGTCAAGAAAGGAAAATAAGAACGGCGACGAAAGGGAAAGACAGGGCGTGCTTACGGCACAATCTCTGGCAATGAGCGCAGGTCTTTTTATCGGCGGTATAGTAATGATTATCTCTGTGCTTGTTACGGGCAAAATACCAATCGAAATCTGGCTTGTAATCGGCGGTATGGAGGCGGTGCAATTTATAGGAGACGCCGTTAAGATGAGCAAACAAAGGGTACTTAATATTGTATTAAGCGTACTTATGTGCTTATGTTTTATTTCGTTTGTAGTCCTTTGGATACTTGAATTGTGTGGGGTTGCACTTTAAATGGCAGAGGGTAAGCTCGTATTTAAAAACAGGATAAAGGAAGTAAGGCAACAGGCAGGGCTCTCGCAGGAAGCGCTTGCGCAAATAGTCGGCGTTTCAAGGAACACGATTAGCAGTATCGAAACGGGGCAGTTCAACCCGACTGCAAAGCTTGCGTTAATTCTGTGCATAGCCCTTGATAAAAAGTTTGAAGAGATATTCTACTTTGAAAGTCAATAACGTCTATTCGGCGCCGCAAATCGTTTGCGGCGCCGTAACTTTTGTGGCGTGAATGAGCCTTTAGTTAATCTTTTAACTTGACTTAAACGCCATACTATTTTATAATAGTATGTGGGTGCATACGTTCACTCTAAGTGATAAAATAAATAAACTCTATTCAGGGGGATAAAATATGCTTACAAGTATCTGCGGAATCAACTGGGGCGACGAAGGCAAGGGAAGAATGGTAGATTTGCTCTCTCAGGACTTCGACGTCGTCTGCCGTTATCAGGGCGGCAATAACGCCGGTCACACAGTCATCAACGAAAAGGGCAAGTTCATCTTAAATTTGCTCCCTTCGGGTATCTTGCGTGAGGACGTCGTAAACGTCTTAGGCTGCGGTATGGTCATTGACTTGAAGCATCTTTGCGGCGAGATTGAAAAGCTCCGTCAAGGCGGTATAAAGATTACCCCCGAAAACCTTAAAATTTCGGATAAAGCCATAATCACCATGCCCTACAACGTATTGCAGGACATTATGGAAGAAGACAGGCTTACCAAAGCTACGGGCAAGCCCTACGGCTCTACAAGGCGTGGCATTGCGCCCATCTACGCCGACAAATATATGAAAAAGGCATTCCGTATGGGCGAGCTTTTAAACCTTTCCCTTCTCTATAAAAGGTTGCCCGATATCGTAGAGTGGAAGAATATGACCATTAAGGCGTACGGTTTTGACCCCGTTAAGGTGGACGATATGATAGCCTATTTCGAGA
The DNA here is from genome assembly GCA_051887755.1 of Candidatus Coproplasma sp. Taxonomy (GTDB): domain Bacteria; phylum Bacillota; class Clostridia; order Christensenellales; family Borkfalkiaceae; genus Coproplasma. Next base: position 9,417 of record JBJFAF010000122.1, on the reverse strand, counting down.
CGTACGGCAAGCCTCTCCGTGACTATATAATCGACACGGGCGTATATCTCAACGAGGCGAATTCGCAGGGCAAAAAGATTATGTTCGAGGCACAGCTCGGCGCACTTAGAGACATCGACTACGGCATAGTTCCCTATACCTCGTCGTCCTCGACGATTGCGGCGTACGCCCCCATCGGCGCAGGCGTGCCTAATTTAAAGCTCGATAAATCTATCGGCATTATGAAGGCGTATTCAAGCTGCGTCGGCGCAGGACCTTTCACCTGCGAGTACTTCGGCAAAAAGGCGGAAAGGCTCCGTGAACTCGGCGGCGAGTACGGTGCGGCGACGGGCAGACCCAGAAGAGTAGGTCCTTTCGACGTCGTTGCCTCACGCTACGGCATTAGGTGTCAGGGCGCAGACGAAATCGCCTTGACCAAGTTGGATATTTTGGACGACTACGAGGAAATCGAAATCTGCACTCATTACGAGCTTGACGGCAAGATTTTGGACGAATTCCCCTTTACCGACGTGCTCGATATGTGCAAGCCCGTATTTGAAAAGGTCAAGGGTTGGCATTGCGATATAACGGGTTGTAAGACGGCAGACGAGCTCCCTAAAGAGGCTTTGGACTACATTCACCTTTTAGAAAAGCTCTGCGAGTGCAAAATCAAGTACGTTTCAGTCGGCGCAGAGAGAAATCAGTGCATAGTAATGCCCGACTAATCAAAAAATAAGTATGTTGACTAAATTCTACAAGATGCACGGCATCGGTAACGACTATATCTACTTCGACTGTATGAACGGCGAAATTGCAAACGTTGAAGAGCTTGCTATTCGCCTTTCGGACAGGCACTTCTCAATAGGCGGCGACGGCGTAATACTTTTATGCCGTTCGGAAATTGCGGACTGCAAAATGCGTATGTTCAACGCCGACGGTTCGGAGGGCAAGATGTGCGGCAACGGCGTACGCTGCGTAGGCAAGCTCGCCCACGATTTAGGCTACGTCAAAGGCGATACCTGCCGTATCGAAACGCTTTCGGGAATTAAGGTATTGAAATTCAAGTTCAACGAGGACGGAACCGTGTCTTCCGCAAAGGTGGATATGGGTGCGGCGCAGTTGAACGGAGAAAAAATTCCCTCCACCTTAAAGGGCGAAAAAGTGGTCAATCAGCCCGTCGAAATAGGGGGAGAGCAGTATGACGTAACCCTCGTATCTATGGGCAATCCCCACTGCGTCGTCTATAAAGACCCCGACGATTTAGAGATTGAAAAGATAGGACCTCTGTTTGAAAACGCAAAATACTTCCCCGACAGAATAAACACAGAATTCGTTAAGGTTATTGCCCGTAACGAGCTGAAAATGCGAGTATGGGAGAGGGGCAGCGGCGAGACCTGGGCTTGCGGCACGGGCGCATGCGCAGTAGGCGTGGCGGCGGTTTTAAACGGCTACGCCGATAAGGACGCACCCATAATCGTACACCTTAAAGGCGGAGATTTGACCATCACTTATAGCGATAATACCGTCTTTATGGAGGGGAGTGCGACCCTCGCTTTCACGGGGTTCGTGGAAATATAATTTAAAATATATCATACCTAAGAGGTGCAAATATGACTAAATACATTTTCGTAACAGGCGGCGTAGTATCCGGTTTGGGCAAGGGAATTACCGCCGCATCGCTCGGAAGACTTTTAAAGTGCAGGGGCTATAAGGTAGCGTCGCAAAAGCTCGACCCCTACATCAACATTGACCCCGGGACGATGAGCCCCTTTCAACACGGCGAAGTTTTCGTAACCGACGACGGTGCGGAAACCGACCTCGATTTGGGGCATTACGAAAGGTTTATCGACGAAAACTTAAACAAGTACTCCAACCTTACGACGGGTAAGGTGTACTGGAACGTACTCAATAAGGAGAGGAACGGCGAATACCTCGGTCAAACCGTGCAGATTATTCCCCATATCACTAACGAGATTAAGACCTTTATCTATTCCGTAGGCAAGTCTACGGGCGCAGACGTGGTCATAACTGAAATCGGCGGCACTATAGGCGATATAGAGAGCCAACCCTTTATCGAAGCTATCCGTCAGGTATCGAGGGAAGTCGGCAGGGAGAACTGCTGTTTTATTCATGTTACCTTAGTACCCTATATTTCGGGTTCGGAAGAGTTTAAGTCCAAGCCCACTCAGCACTCTGTAAAGGAATTACAGGGTATGGGTATCAACCCCGATATTATCATTCCGAGAGTAGACGCACCTATGCCCAAGGACGTAAGGGACAAGATTGCAATGTTCTGCAATATCGCCCCCGAGTGCTGTATAGAGAATATGACTATGCCCGTGCTCTATCAGTGCCCTACTATGCTTGAAAAGAGCAATTTCTCCGAAATCGTCTGCAAGAGGCTCAACCTTGACCCCAGAGTTATCGATATGACCGAGTGGAATAAGATGCTCGCACGAATAGAGGCAAGGGATAAGACGGTTAAAATCGCACTCTGCGGCAAATACGTTCAGTTGCACGACGCATATCTCTCCGTAGCCGAGGCGCTTGCTCACGCAGGCTACGAAAACGGCGCAAAGGTGGAGATAAGGTGGGTAGACACCGAAATTATGACAGAAGAGACGGTAGAAAGTCAGCTCGGCGGCGTAGACGGCATAATAGTCCCCGGCGGCTTCGGCAACCGTGGCGTAGAGGGTATGCTCCTCTGTGCGGAATACTGCCGCAAGCACAACGTGCCTTACTTCGGCATATGCTTAGGTATGCAGACGGCGGTTATCGAGTACGCAAGGAACGTTCTCGGCTATAAGGACGCAAACTCTTCCGAGTTCAACCCCGATACGAAACACCCCGTAATCGACTTAATGCCCGACCAACACGGCGTAAAGATGGGCGGCACTATGCGTTTAGGCGCATACCCTTGCAAGGTTTTGGGCGACATAATGAAGGAGAGCTACGGCGAAGATATGATTTCAGAACGCCACCGCCACAGATACGAATACAACAACGACTACCGTGAAGAGCTAATCAACGCAGGTATGGTAGTTGCGGGTACTTCCCCCGACGGCTCGCTCGTAGAGGCGGTTGAAATTCCCTCTTTAGACTTCTTTATCGGCGTACAGTTCCATCCCGAATTTAAGTCCCGCCCTCAGAGCGCACACCCCATCTTCCGTGAGTTCATCAAGGCGGCGGTCAAGTATTCGCTTAAATAATTAAACTTTTTATAAATACCATACTACGATAAGGCATATAATTTTAATAACCAAAAAGGCTATAGATATGAAATACAACACTCATTTTAACGATATTGCACAGAACTACCTCTTTGCAGAGGTTGCGGACAGGTCGTCAAAGTACGCAGCGGCGCACCCCGACAAAAAGGTATTAAAGCTCGGCATAGGCGACGTAACTCTGCCGCTTGCGCCTGCGGTTATCTCCGCAATGCACGCCGCCGTAGACGAAATGGCGGAAAAAGAAACCTTTAAAGGCTATGGTCCTTACGAGGGATACGACTTCTTAAGACAGGCAATAAAGGGTTATTATAAAGATTTCGGCGTGGAAATCGGTATGGACGAGATATTCGTATCCGACGGCGCAAAGAGCGATTTAGGCAATATCTTGGATATATTCGGCACTCAAAACACAGTCTTAGTGCCCGACCCCGTATATCCCGTCTACGTCGACACCAACGTTATGGCAGGGCGCAAGGTTATCTTTGCAAACGCCACTAAGGAAAACGGCTTTTTGCCTATGCCCGACTATGCGGTCGATTGCGACATAATCTATATCTGTTCGCCCAACAACCCCACGGGTGCAGCTTACTCCGTAGCTCAGCTTAAGGAGTGGGTGGACTACGCATTAAAAAAAGGTGCGGTTATCTTATACGACTGCGCTTACGAGAGCTTTATCACCGAAAAGGGTGCGGCTCGCTCAATCTTTCAAGTAGAGGGTGCAAGGGGCTGTGCCATCGAGTTCTACTCCTTCTCCAAGATTGCAGGCTTTACGGGTGTGCGTTGCGGCTGTACGATTATCCCCAAGGAATTGGGCGGCGACGGGCTCAACGCAAACAAGCTTTGGTATAGGCGTCAGGCAACTAAATATAACGGTACGCCCTATATCATTCAGGTCGGTGCGGCGGCGGTGTTCACCAAAGAGGGTATGGCGCAGATAAGAGATAATATAGCGTACTATCAGGCAAACGCCGCAGCGATAGCAAGCTGCATGGACGACCTCGGCATCTGGTATACGGGTGGTAAAAACTCCCCCTATATTTGGCTTAAGTGCCCTAACGGTATGGGCAGTTGGGAATTTTTCGACCTGCTTTTGAACGAGGCTCAGGTCGTCGGCACGCCCGGTGCGGGCTTCGGCAAAAACGGGGAAGGTTTCCTTCGTTTAACGGCTTTCGGCAGTGCGGAAACCACTAAAGAGGCGGTTGCAAGAATTAAAAGACTGTTGAGTAAATAATATAACTTAAGTTAAAAAACTAACGGTAAATTATTATGATAAAAAAAGAGAGAGGCTTGGGGGTTTTATGCCACATTTCGTCCTTACCTAACGAATTCGGCATAGGCTCGCTCGGCAAAGAGGCGTACGAATTTGCAGACCTTTTAAAAAAGGCGGGCGTCAAATATTGGCAAATTCTCCCCCTGCAACAGACGGGTTACGGCGATTCGCCCTATTCGTCCGTCTGCTGTAATTCGGGCAACCCCTATTTTATAGATTTAATCGACCTCCAAAGGCAGGGGCTTTTGGACGAGAGCGAGATTGAAGCGGCAAAAGAGCCTATAGGCAAAGTCGACTACGACGGCTTGTCCCATAGGCGTTACGAGCTGTTGAGGAAGGCATATTCCCGTTTCAATATCCGCACCAAGTCGTTCGTGGACTTTATAAACAGCGGCGAGTACGAAGATTACGCCCTGTTTATGTCTCTTAAGGAACGCTACGGCGACAGCTTTTATAACTTCCCCGATGCGTATAAATATAAGGAACATCTTGCTATGTTCGAGTTCCGCAACGCAGTATACCGTTCCGACTACTGTTTCTGGCTGTTTTTACAGTATCAATTTAACCGACAGTGGCAGGCATTAAAGGCTTACGTCAACGGCTTAGGTATTAAAATAATCGGCGATATTCCCCTATACGTCGCCTACGATTCCTCCGATTTATGGGCTCGACCCGAGCTTTTTCAGCTCGACGAGGACTTAAAGCCCGTAAAGGTGGCGGGCGTTCCCCCCGATTATTTCTCGGCAAAGGGTCAGCTTTGGGGCAACCCCTTGTACAATTGGAATGCGGCTAAGGCGGAAAATTACGGCTGGTGGATAGCAAGGGTAGCCAAGGCTAAAGAGATGTACGACGTTATCCGTATCGACCATTTTAGGGGTTTTGACCGCTACTTTGCAATTCCCGCCGACGCAGAGGACGCAACGCAAGGCGAGTGGGAGAATGGACCCGGCAAGGAGTTCTTCGACGAGGTTAAAAAGCGCCTCGGCGAAACGGAGATTATCGCCGAAGATTTGGGCGTTATGGACGACGGCGTAATTTCCTTGAGGGACGGTTGCAATCTTCCCGGTATGAACATATTACTCTTTGCCTTCGACGGCGAAGAGACTAACGCCTACCTGCCCAAAAACATTGTGGAAAATTCCGTAACGTATACGGGCACGCACGATAACGATACGGCGGTAGGATACGTTAAACAGCTATCCCAAGAGGAGTATGCGGCGTTTAAAAAGAGGCTTCGTGCCTCTATGAAGGAGCAGGGCGTTTACGAACCCTTAGTTACCGAACAGGACGTAGGTTGGGCGCTATGTAAATCTGCGGCATATAGCAAATCTTTCATGGCAATTCTGCCCATACAGGATATTTTAGGTCAGGATAATTCCTGCCGTATGAACGTGCCTTCGACCCCCACGGGCAACTGGCAGTACCGCTTAACGCAGATGCCCGCAAGGCGGAATATGGCGTTACTTAAAAAGCTTATAAAAGACAGCGGAAGAGGCTAATATAAAAAGGCGCTTTGTGCGTGTTTCATATAAGGATTTTAAAAATAAAAGGCTAACGATAATTTCGTTAGCCTTATAATATAAAAAGTCAATACTTGGGGTTAAAATGTTTAAATTCGATAGATTGTTTTTAACAATGGATAAAAAAGGAGTTTCCACATACAGGCTTAGGGAAGAATGTGGAATAGATAGCAAAACAGTTCGTAGATTGAGGGCAAACCAAAACATTGAAATGAAAACGCTTGACAGAATTTGTTCTTTTTTGGATTGCAAAATCGAGGACGTGGTAGAGTTTATAAAAGATTAAAAGGATAAAAATAAATAATATTGACGGGCGCACTGTTTCTGTGCGCCCGTCTTTTACTGTAGTATGCATCATTGCGAGCCGACTTTTGTCGGCGAGGCAATCCCATCGGGTATGCGACCACTCATTGCCTTCCCTAAAGAATAGGGAAGGTGTCACTTTAGTGACGGAAGAGTTTGATATTATTAATTTTGATATTATTAATGATATTATTAATGATATAATTAATGACGATGAACCCGTTTAATCCCGTTTTTCGTATATTCGGACGCACAGAACCGTCATATCGTCGGGTGTGCCTATAACCCTCTGTTTTGCTGCGGCAAGGATATCGTCGGCAAGCGCCTGCGGGTTGAGGGGCTTTAGTTTGCCTATAAATTCATAAAGCTCGGCAACGCTTTCAAAGGCGGAGGTTATGCCGTCGCTCATAAACACGATAATATCGTTCTTCTTTAGTTGTTCACGGCTCGTGGCAGGGTGCAAATTATCCAAAATTCCAAGCGGCAGAGAGTGGCTTTCCAACACCTTAATTTCACCCTTTCTCACTATTAATCCCACGGGCGAGCCTATTTTTACGAACGAGGCGGACAGGGTGTTTAAGTCCACCGTCGCCGCATCTATGCAGGTAAAGCGCTCGTCTCGGTTAAAACATAGCAGTTTGTTTATCGTATCAAGCATTACGTCCTGCGGCATTTGAGAGCGGGAAAACGCCTCGATTAACGATATGGCGGTAGCGGATACCTTGCCCGCATATTCGCCGCTGCCCATTCCGTCGGATAGCGCCATTAAAAAGCTGTGTTCGTTAATCTTTATTACCGAGTGCGTATCCCCCGATATACGCTCGCCGCTTTTAACCGCATAGGCAACCCCGAAAGCGGCGTCGTATTTCGGCGGCTTAGTCAAAACGTAAGCGCATTTTTCGGAATTATATACGGTCTTTGATTTAAGCATAAACCTTTCGCCGAGAGTATCTTCCACGCACTTTTTAACGGGTGCAAAGTCGCTATTGCCGACTAATGTTAAAAATATCTGCTTGTCGCCGTTGCCGCAAATTTTAATTTCGGGGCAGGTTATGCCGTTTGCCGAAAGTGCGGCGGCAAGCTTTTTCTCTGAGGCGGAAAAGTCGTCGCTCTCTCGGCAAAATTCGACCGCCCTTGCCTTTAAAACCTCGGCGACGCCCTTCGCCTGTTCGGCGAGCAGCCGCCTGCCGTTTTTTGCGTTTTCCGCCTCCAAAGTCGCCTTGCGGTATTCGTATAAAAGCTTGTTGACGATTTCAGTCAAGTCCGACGGGTTTTTGCAGTTGCGGGTCACGTCTGCGCTTAAATCGATAAAGCCCACTTTGCCCTTTAAACAGCCTGCGTCAATCAGTGCGGCAAAGCCCTTGTATACGCCGCTCGTCTTGCAAATGTCCTTCTTGGGGCAGTTCGTACACGCCCTTTGCTTGGTCTCGGCGAGCATACGCCTTTTCATAGCCGCCTCGTCGGGTCCTTCGTCGAGGGCGTTAAAGGCGCAGGCTATCTCCCTGAATACGTCGCTCATACGGTAAAGCTTTTCGCTAAGCTCTTCCTTGCAACGAACCTCTTCGCTACGGGGCAACACCTTTTTAAGCGTCAAAAGACCCCTTAAGTTTTCCACGCTTTTTTCGCTAGGAAGGGTGGTAATAAAACATAGAATAAAGAGTAGCAGAGAGTACGCAACCGAGATTAAAGCACCGCTTTTAAAGCACCCCAAAAGGAATAGGTGCAGGGCGGTGCATATTAGCGTTGCAAGTGCGGGCGCAAACCTGCCCAAAGAGCAAAACAGCAGGGCTACGGCGGCAATTACGACGGCGGCGGTGATGAAGTTTAAATCGAGCGACACCACCGTCTGCGGCAGCGCAGCGACGAGGGCGATAAGTGTGCAGGAGGCGTTTTTGGTAAGCCGCACGCTGAAGGCTATTACGGCGGCGCAGACGCATAAGTAGGCGTAACTGCCGATGAGGTTGCGCACGCCTATGCCCACAACGGCGAAGAAGATAGCTATGCAAAGCAACTCGTCGCTCTTTAGGCGGCAACGGCAGATGCGGAAGAGCAGGGCGTAAACCGTACGGAACGCAAAGAAGATAAACGCAATTATGACTCCTGCGGCAATGCCCTTTAAGATATACGGGTTGTCTATAACGTAAAAGCCGTCCTGACCCCATGTGGAGAATGCGACGAAAGGACCTAACGCAATAACGGCGTACGCCGCCGCCTCCGCCCTGATTTTTCTGCCCGTACGCCTGTATAAAATTACGATAAGCGTCAAAAAACCCGCCTCGAAGAGGCTTAACAGCATAGTTATCCAGTCAAGGGTGATAACCGATGCGAGAACGTAGATAATGGGGGTGATAACGGCGTTCGTGCCGCAGATGAGCATAGAAAAGCAGACCCCTAAAGAGAGCGGAACTTTGGGCGCAACCGAATTGAGCGCAACCGATATTAACGCATAAGCCGCATATAGCAAAAGGCTTTTTAGGTTAAGTTTCAATGCCATAACCGCATTATATAATGCCGAGCAATGCGAATTTATAAAAGTTGTGTAACTATATGTAAAAAAATAAAAAAGGGTAACGACATACTCGTCACCCTTAAAATTTTGCTGAACAAAACAGCCTTAGCCATAAAAAACTAAGCCGATAAATTAGTTGTTTGATTTCTTTCGATTATGTTCTTTGCATAGCATTTGACAATTGTCAATGCTTGTCTTTCCACCCTCTGACCACGGCGTAATATGGTCGCCTTCCATTTCAATATATTCATAATGCGTGTTTTGTCTATGCTCTTTTACGCAATAAGGGCAGATACCGCCTTGCCGTTCGTAAACTGTCCTTTTCTGACTTTCAGTAAACTGCCTAAGACTTAAATATTTTTCTTCGCCCGTTAAAACGTAAGAATAAATCCCTTTTTTATTCGTAACGTCGTCGTCCATCATTAAATCAGCAATTCGCTTTTCTAATTGTACGGTGTCAAAAATTTGTCCGTGGAAACGGTTATATAACGTACCCCAATTTATGCCTTTCATTTCTCGACGGTATTTTACAAAAGTATTTTCCACCCAAGTTATAACGGATAAGAAATAAGCCCATAATTCGTTAGCGTTAGGGTCGTGCTGGTG
>JBJFAF010000121.1:0-2644 GCA_051887755.1 Candidatus Coproplasma sp. | reverse complement strand
TAAAAGCAATAATATTATGATATTATCGGAGGAGATAAATGGGCTACAAGACGAGAGAATGGCGCAATTCAATGCGCGTAACCGTTGACTACAACAATATGATGGCAAAGTTCCTTGGCGAAAAGGGCATTAAGGATTCTCAGCTTAAAGATATTAAGGGTAAGGCTGAAGAAGCGTTTAATTACGTTGCTCAAAATCGCGGCAGGGACGATTTGTATATGGGCTGGACTGAGCTTCCCTACAATCAGGACGAAATCGTTGCAGATATTCTTGCCACCGCAAAAGAAGTGAGAAAGAAGTTCAAGTACTTCGTAGTACTCGGGATTGGCGGCAGTGCGCTCGGTCCTATAATGGTGTATAACGCACTCTGCCACTTGCATTATAACGAACTTCCCGCATCAAAGCGCAAGGGTCCTAAGTTCTATGTAGAAGACAACGTAGACCCCGTTAGAATGGCGGCACTTTTAGATATTATCGAACCCGATAAGACCTGCTTTAACGTAATATCTAAGTCGGGCGCAACGAGCGAAACGATGACGCAGTATCTCATCATTGCAGATATTTTGAAAAATGCAGGCGTAAATATTGCCGACAACGTAATCTTCACGACTGATGCGGCAAGGGGTAACTTGAATAAGATTGACGCATCCTTGGGCGGAACCGTTAAAAAGTACGTTCTTCCCGACGGCGTTGGCGGCAGATTCTCAGAACTCTGCCCCGTAGGTTTACTCCCTGCGGCAGTATTGGGTATCGACATCAAGGGTCTTTTGGCAGGTGCGGCTTACATGGATAGCCTTTGCTCTAAGCCTTCAATCTCCAAAAACCCCGCTTTGGCAACTGCCGCTTTGCAGTACATAACTATGAACGAGGGCAAAAATATCCATGTATTAATGCCCTATTCGGATAACTTAAAGCTTATGGCAGACTGGTATTGCCAACTCTGGGCAGAGAGCTTGGGTAAGGCGAAGGACTACGACGGCAACCTCGTCAACGCAGGTTCAACCCCCGTCAAGAGTTTGGGCGTAACCGACCAGCACTCGCAGGTTCAGCTCTATATCGAAGGTCCTTACGATAAGGTTATAACCTTCATTTCCGTAGGTAAGTACGGCTGCGAAATGCCCATTCCCCACGGCTGCGAAGATATCCCCGACGTAGGCTTCCTTGGCGGACACACTATGCAGGAGCTCATTCAGGCGGAGAACAAGGCGACCGCATACGCACTTATGAAGGCAGGCAGAATGAACTATACGATTACCTTGCCCGAAGTAAATGCGTTCACGCTCGGTCAGCTTATGTTTCTGTTCGAAATGCAGACGGCGTACGCAGGCGCAATGCTCAACATCAACACCTTCAACCAGCCCGGCGTAGAAAACGGCAAGATTGCAACCTTTGCGCTCCTCGGCAAGAAGGGTTACGAAGGTCCTAAGGCAGAGATGGACGCCGCACCCGAACTCGACGATAAGTATATCGTTTAATCAAGTTTTAATTAAATAAAAGGATAAGGGGCGGCTATATGCCGCCCTGAATTTATAATCGTTATGGAAATTTGGCAAATAATTTTAATAGTTTTTGGCTGCGTATTCGTATTATTAACCCTCATCTTAATAATGATGGGCGTCGTAATCAATAAGGTAGTGTTTGCCCGTCAGGACAAGAATCCTGAATTTAAGTACTTTACCGCAGAGGAATTTAACCTCATAACCGAGGATATTGACGTAACCTATAAGGGTGAAAAGCTGTATTCAAAACTCTATAGCACAAAGCCTGTAGAGGAGTGCGAAAAGGTGGTAATCTTCCAACATGGTTTCGGTGCAGGCACTTCAAGTTATATGACCGAAATTGCTTCGCTTGCTAAGTTTGGATATGCCGTGGTTGCCACAGACGCCTACGCCTGCAATAATTCTACGGGCAAAAAGGTAGGTGGTTTTTTTGCCGGTACAGAGGCGGTAATTGCCACATATATAGGGGTTAAACGCTGTGAAAAGCTTAAAGATAAGAAGGTGGTTTTAGTCGGACATAGCTGGGGCGCATACTCGGTTTGTTGTGCGGCTAACAAGGTTAAAGTTGACGGGGTTGTCGCCCTTTCAGGCTTTAACGCCCCTGCGCAGTGCATCTGCGACCAGCTTAAAATGATTGCCCCCATGGGCAAATTAATGGCACCTGTGTTGCACCCTATATTCTTTTTTATAAATATGTTCCGCTCTTCAAACGGCAACACACACGCCGCAAACGCTTTAAAAAAGAGCGGAGTTAAAGCCCTTTTAATTCACGGCAAAAAGGATAGGACGGTACCCAAAAAGCACAGCGCCGCACAAAAAGCGCAGGGCGATAACGTGACCAAGCTTATTCTTGCGGATAAAAAGCACAATCCTTATAATACGGTTGCGGCGGAAGAGTGCCTTGCAAAACTCTTATCTTTCAGCGGCGATAACGAGGAGTTCTATAAGAATTTCGACTGGACAAAGGCGACGGAAGAGGACGATAAAATAATGTCAAATATTGACAGCTTTATCAAGTCGTTATAAATAACTTGATTTTTTCGGGGGAGCTCAGTATAATAAATATACGGGTTTCCCCCGATTGATTTTTTGGGGCAGTTTCAGTTTCGATTGCGGCGGGGGGACGAAGTAAGCATACCAAAGGC
>JBJFAF010000120.1:0-11140 GCA_051887755.1 Candidatus Coproplasma sp. | reverse complement strand
GGGTGCATAGGTCTGTCGAAGATATCCTCCGCAGTACCCATCTCTATGACCTTGCCCGCATACATTACGACGACGTAATCCGCCATCTCGGCAACCACGCCCAAATCGTGCGTGATGAGCATTATAGAGCCGTTTATCTTCGTCTTTATTTCCCTTAAAAGGTCGAGGATTTGCGCCTGAATGGTAACGTCTAACGCCGTAGTGGGTTCGTCTGCGATTATAAGTTTGGGGTTGCAAGCAAGTGCGATTGCTATCATAACCCTTTGACGCATACCGCCCGATAATTCGTGGGGGTATTTTTTGTAGACGCCCTCGGGGTCGGCTATGCCGACGAGCTTGAGCATCTCTATGCTGTGCGCCTTGACCTGCGCTTTAGATATGCCCTCTATGTGCAAAAGCCCTACCTCGTCAAGCTGATTTCCTATCGTAAACACGGGGTTAAGGCTCGTCATAGGCTCTTGGAAAATCATCGCAATCTCTCTGCCTCGGATAGAGCGCATTGCCTCTACGGGCATCTTAGCAATATCTACAACCCTGTCTTCCATTTCGTAGACGTTGCCACCGAGTGCGTTTTTCTTTATTATCTTCTTGCCCTTTTCGTTGAGCTTGACGTTGCCCTCTTCGTCCGTTTCGTACACGGGTATCTTCCTACCCTTACTATCACGCTTGAACAGGCTTGCCTTAAACTTTATAGAACCGCTTACAATCTGTCCGCTAGGGGCTTGAACGAGTTGCATAAGCGAGAGCGAAGTTACGCTCTTGCCGCAACCCGATTCGCCTACGACGCCGACGGTTGAACCGGCGGGGATAGAGAAGGTTACGCCGTTGACCGCCTTAACGGTACCTGCGTCCGAGAAGAAATAGGTGTGTAAATCTTCAAACTCAACGACGTCGTTGTCGTCGTTCATCTCGCAGGTGTACTCTTCGGGCTTAACCTTTCTCTTTTTCTGCTTTTCATAGTAGCGGATTGCCTTGGAGTTCTCCTTGGCAATTTTGCGTGATTCGGAACGGGATATGTAGTGTTTTTTATCCTTTTCGTTAGCCATTGCTGTTTTTCCTTATACTTATTGCTGAAAGTGCCGTTATGATATTTCGGGCACGCCGTCTGACTTTTACTACCGTTTCATCTTAGGGTCGAACGCATCTCGTAGACCGTCGCCGACGAAGTTGAACGCAAGTATCGCAAGCGTTATACAAATACCTGCTCCTACCCATAGGTTGGGATAGTATTGCCTGTACGTCGCCTCGTTTGCAAGGTTGATAAGGTTACCCCAAGTGGGCGTATCCGCAGGTGCGCCGATGCCGAGGAAACCTAACGTCGCCTCCATCAAAATGATGTTGCCTAAGCCCAAAGTCATCGACACGATAAGCTGAGGGATAACGTTGGGCAACAAGTGCTTGAACATCTTAGACGCAGTTGAAAGCCCCGACGCCTTTGCCGCAAGCATAAATTCCTGCTCCCTTAAAGAGAGTATCTGCCCCCTTACCAGCCTTGCCGTGCCTACCCAGCCTATTAAACATAGCACCATCATCATATAGTACAGCTTGGATACGTCCTTGATGTTATAGAACACCGAGTATAATATAAGCATTATGGGCAGGGAAGGAATACAGCTTAACACGTCGACTATACGCATTATAAGGTTGTCTACCCACTTGCCGAAATAGCCTGCAAGGCTGCCCATTATTACGCCGATAACCGTCTCTATAATGACGACGACGAAACCGATTGTAAGCGATATTCTTCCGCCGTACATAAGACGGGTGAGGACGTCGTAGCCGAAGTTATCGGTACCCATCCAGTGTGACGCCGATATGTCGCCGAGCTTGACGACTTCGGGCAGTCGTGCCGAGACTGCAAGAGCTTCATAGGTAACCCCGCCGACCTCGTAACTTACAGGCTTTGTAGCAAGTATTTCCTTTATAAGGTCGGGGTTGGTATCGAGTACCGTGCCGCCGTTTGCCGCCCAGGGCGAGAAAAGCGGACCTACGAAAGAGAATAAGAACAAAAGTATTATGGTCACAAGACCTATTACGGACAGCTTAGAGCGGAAAAAGCGCTTTGCTACCGTAGCCATGGGGGAAAGTACTTTGACCTTGTCGTGCAAGTTTTCGCCGTGAATATCCTCTTCGGTTGCGGTTTCTTCCGTTACGGTTTCTTCCGCATTGACTTGGGTTGCCTCTTCAGCGGACTGAGTTGCCGATACGACTTCTTCTGCCGCAGGTACGTTCTCAACAACGGCTTGTTCTTGCGTTTCGGGTGCAATTTCTTCGATTAAGTTTTCTTTTTCTTTTTTATTTTTCATATTACACCCCCTTTTACGCCGTAAGCTTGACCCTCGGGTCAACCACTGCGTACATAATATCCGCAAGCAATACGCCTATGACGGTGAGTACCGCAAGGAACATATTATAGCCCATTGATAGGAATATATCGCCTTTAAATAGACCTTGATATGCAATATTACCTATGCCCGGCAGGTTGAACACCTGCTCGGTTATCATTGCGCCGCCGAAAAGCCCCGGGAGCGTAAACGTCAACTGAGTTACCAAAGGTATCATAGTATTGCGGAAGACGTGCTTGTACACGACCTTGCCTTCCGAAAGACCCTTTGCCCTTGCCGTACGGATATAATCGGCGTTCAATACCTCCAAGGTATTCGTACGGGTATAGCGCATAAGTCCGCCGATATTTAGGACGACGAGGACGGTCATAGGCAATACCAAGTGCCATAGCGTGTCGAGGAAACCGCCGCCTCCGACGGAGTTAAGACCGCCCGTTTCGAACCAGCCCAAATCTACTGCGAACCACTTGATTAAGATATTGCCGAGGAAGAAGGACGGGAACGCTATGCCGACCATACAAAGGACGGTTGCAACGTAGTCCAACTTGCCGTACTGATTGACGGCGCACTTTATACCCAAGGGAATTGCGATAATCATTTCGAGTATGAGCGAGGCAAAGGATATGCCGAACGAAGTCCACATATACTGCCCGATAACTTCGGAAACGGGTCTTTTACCGTAGGCGTACGATACGCCCATATCGCCCGATAAGAACTTACCGAGCCAGATAAAGTAGCCCTGAATTATGCCCCAGAACGACTTATCGTAGAGCCCGTAGGGGTTTAAGCTGTCGTACAAAAGCTGCTCTAATTCCTCGTCGCTTGAGTTTGCATGCGAAGTCTTGATAAGGTCGGCAAACGCATCGTTGGGCGATACCCTTATAAGGACGTACAGTATAACCGATACGCCGAAGAGTATTAAGATTGCAAAGAGCAATCTTTTGATTATGTATTTAAAGTATTTTCCCATTTTTTACTCCGTAAAAGAGTTTTTTGTAAAGTGAATGAACTGCGTCTAAAGCATTTTACTTTGCGCAGATACCCCCGCCGCCGCTTAGGGCGGCGGGGAGTTTATTTTTTCGTGCGCAAATCTAAGTTAAGCTCTGTAGCCAACCTTCCACAACTCGTCGATAGGACCCATATTGAAGGATGCTCCCTTTATGCGCATAGTTGATTCGTCCAAAACGGACGCATTGTATACGCACAATTCGTTACGCTGATAGGTGGGGAATTCTACTGCAAGTTCCATAATGAGGTCGAGGCAGCAGAGCTTATCCAACGTGTCGTAGAACTCGTCTGAATAAGTTACCGTTTGAGAGAGCTTTTTGTTGGTCGAGCTTCTGCTGTAAGTGTTCAAGCGGTCTGCACGGGACAACTGTTCCCTGCCGAGTTCGATTCTTTCAGTAAGCTCGGTGGCGATGGTATATTCGTATTTAAGGTTCTTCGAATCCGTACCGCCGTCCTGTTCGATACCCTGCTTATACCAGTTCTTCGTTGAAGATGCGTTGGAATACATACTGTAAATCTGGTAGGGGTCGGGGTCGATTGAGGACGACCAAGCCGCCGCCCATACTTCCAAATCGCCCGTAGTCAGCTTTTGAAGTGCGAGTGCGCTGTGCTCTACGTTAATCTTAAAACCGCATCTCTCCAAGAACTCCTTAGCCTCAATGAACATCGTATATGAAGGGTGGTCGGTGCTTTCGCCCGCAATGGTGAAGGTGAGCTCGAGCTGAGTTCCGCCGTAGTCGGTTATCTTTCCCGTATAATCGTCGTAGGAATAGGTGCCCGATTTGCCGACGAGCTCTCTTATGAATTCTACGTCGCTCTTATCGCCAAGCACTTCGGCGGTCATCTCGTAATACCTTGAAGGTGCGGGGTTTGCGGAGGAAATATTATCGGGATTTTCAGGCGACGCCCAGCTCGTTACTGACATAGGTCTATTAATCAAGCTGACGAGCTCCTGACCGTAATATTCGGAGATTGAGTTGGTGTTCAAGGCATACATAATAGCCTGCCTTACATAAACGCTGCGGAGCTTTTCGCTCTTAGGGTTGATACCGACGTAACCGTAACCGCCCGTCTGATAGGTCGTCTGCTTTAAGTTGCCCGTGTTGACTTCCTTCTGGTTTGCCGCCTTTGCAATAGGCGTACCGTAGTCGATTTCGTTCGCCTTTAACGCAGAGACGATTTTATCGTCCGACATTTCCTTATAGGTAACGTACTTGATTTTAGCGTTGTCTACGCCGCTGCCTAAAGTGGTGAAATATTCGTTCCTCTCGTAATAAGCAATCTTATTGTAGTGGAAGTTAGAACCCGTAGCCTGTTCGCCGTTCATCTTATAACTGCACGCCTTGTAAGGGCCTGCGCCTACGGGCATATTGGTCTTTTCGGGTGCGGCGAGCACGTTGTTCATAAAGTCGGCGTTCTTGTACTGTACGCCGAAGTTGCTTGCGTCACCTGTGTAAACCTTGCCGTCCCTATAGTCCGCCATTGCCGCCGCAGTGTGAGCTGCGTCAGAATAATAATGCATAGGCGTGATTGCAAGTGAGAAGTTCCACTTCGCCTTAGGGTCTACGCCGTTAATCCTAATCTTTAAGATGTCGTGCTCTTCGCCCAAGTCCTTACCGTTGAAGGTTGAGGACCTACTTACGGTGATACCGCTGATGCTCTTTACTCGAAGCTCGCCCTCGGGTACGTCTTTGGACCTTGCGTCCCTTACGAACTCGTCGAAAGCGTTGCCTGCGGTTGCACAGTACTGAAGAATATAGGATACGCCCGTGCCCATAGAAGTACCTATTCCTGCACGGTTTTCAAGAACGTAGTTTACAGCGTATTCGCCCTGAAGCTCTAAAATAGCGTCTTCTCTGGAATAGCCTTCGTTTTGAGCTAAAAAGTCGTTGATTTTCTGCTCGGTAACCGCCTCGTTGATTTCGTCGGTGAGGTTTTTACCGAGAGTGTTGACCTCGTAACTGCAATTGTCGGGGTCTATGGTAAGTGCGGCGGTTCTGGGGAATTCGGGGTCGAAGTCGGTGAGATATTTTTCGCCGTCGTCCCTTTCGCCGTTGCCGTTTTCGTCGTAGAACCTGTCCGCAAGGTTATTGTTGGAGTTATAGTAGGACTGCTTGTTCACCAAAGCCTCGGCAAAGTAGAACGCCTGCCAAGCGGACGTGAAACGATAATCCTTATAGGTGTCTTCCCAAGTGGTGGAGAGGTTGTTCCAATCGGTTTCAAGCTCCTGCTTGTAGAGCTTTTTAACCGTTGCAAGGTCGGCTTTCATCTGCTCCGTGGGAGTTGCGCCCTCGTCGCACCATTTGATAAGGTCGTCAATACGCTGCTGTGCAACCGCATAATAGCTCGTTAAATCTTCGCCGCTGCCCTCTTCCGCATCACGGTCCTGCTGACGGTAAGCCTGCAAGCCCTGAATTTTGGTTGAGTAGATGGTCGAAGAACCCGAATACAGAGGGTCGAGATAGACGTACAGATTAAAGAGCACGTCCATAACCGTCAAATCCGTACCGTCGGAGAATTTTATGCCGTTCTTGATTACGAATTCATAAGAGGTACTGCCGTTTGCCGAGCTTGAACCCGTAATCGTTTTGCCGTCGCCCGTGCCGATTTCGTTAGTGCCTGCGACGTCGGAATAATACGTTTCCTTATAGTCCAACGCTACCGTAGGGTAATTTTCGCCATAGGCAAGCTCGCCGTTTGCATCGGCAGACATTAAAGCTATCTGCGTTAAGCTCGCAATCGTACCGTCGTTTGCGGACGTGTAGAATAACGGGTTGAAGTTGCCATCTACCGCACCGATTGCCAACCTTAAAGGCGACTTTTCGGGGTCACGGTGCGCAGATTCTATACCCTTACAGCCGACAATACCTGTCAGTGCAAAAGACGCACAAACGCCTGCGCATATAATTCCTTTTAATATTTTTTTCACAATTAACCTCCTGAAAATTGTTGATTATTTCGTTATAGTGAGTGTCTTGATACCTTCACGCTTTACGCCGCCGTAAGCCGCAAGGAAATTAGCGTCGGTACCCTTACCGCCGAAGAGCCAAGCGTCGTCTTTGCCGTCGGGTGCGTTGGAAACGCTGCCGGGCAGCTTTATAGTAGCCGTTACGCCGTCTATCGTAAGCCCGCTGAGCACTGCGCCGTCTTCTACCGTGCTGCAAATTGCATAGAAGGTCATATTGCCGTTGCCCTTGACTGAAATATCGATATTTTTAAGCGTAAGGTTGCAAATACTTGCCGTCGAATAGATTGCGCCGAATACCGGTGCAATGGTCGAACCGTTGCTGACCGTAAAGCTGTTGGGCGCAAACTTAAGGTTAGATAAGGTGTGTCCGTTGCCTTCGATTGTTGCACGCACGCCCTTTGAAATACCGAAATCGGTTATCGACGAACAGTCTACGTCCTCTATTAAGTAATAGGAGTTGGACGCTTTATTGAGATTTTGGAACATCTCCAAAACCTTGTTAGGGTCGTTCTTGACGATTGTCCAACTACCCTTTATGAACTTCGACCAAACGACTATTTCGGCTTGACCGTCGTAGTCCTCCCTCTTATAGTCGCCGACGAACTCAGTACATTGCTCGTCCCTATAGTTGGAGACGAACGTCATACCGTCAAACGCAACGCTTATCGTCTTACCGGGGTCCTTGACGGGGTCCTTACCGAAAGCCAAGGTCGATATGACGTCGCCCTTGTGATAAACGTCTCCGTTATAGACGTAATCGCCGTCCTCCTCCACCGCAAGCTTAAACACGAACTTGAGAGCGGGTTTCCAAGATGCGCAGACGATTAAGTCGTCATCGGAACGGAGCATATAGTTACTGTCTATAACCGTTTCGGAAGGCTTTACCTGTACGTCCTTTTCGAGGATTTCCTTATCCGAACCGTCGATATAAAAGACGGGTCTGTCCTCCGTGCTATCGGTTACGGGCGTGCCGTCCTCCTTAAGGTTGGGATATGCAGGTACCGTTAATTCTACGCCCGCCTCGTTTTTATAAGTATAGGTGTACATAATTTCGCCTGCGTGGTCGCCGCTTTCGTAGCGGGCGGGCAAGTGCCAGCCCACGAAATCGTAACCGCTGAACGAGACGTCTATACCTTCCGTGTCCTCTGTCACGTCGAAAAAGGGTACGTCCGCATTCTTATAGTAGAGCTCCCTTACGACGATAGACGTGTTGCGGTTGAAACAGCCGCCGTTTGCGTAATAGGTCACATGCCCGCCGTTATAATCGGCAAGCACTTCCTCCCTGCCGGGCTGACCTATCGAACAGCCTGCGGCGAAACACGCAACGGCTATCGAGCCGATTAAGATTGCTAAAAACAACTTAAATCTTTTAGTCATCGTTTTTTCCTTCGTCCGTTAATTCGGGTTCGCCCTCTTCGGTTGCCGAATTAAGCGACTTAACCTTTGACTTTTTTACAAATATTATCGTTACGGATACCGCCGCCATAATTACCAACGCTGCGCCTACGACTATGACAATTATCGCCCATACGGGTAAGCCGTCCGCACTGCCGTCCGAAGGTGCGG
This sequence comes from Candidatus Coproplasma sp., assembly GCA_051887755.1. Classification (GTDB taxonomy): domain Bacteria; phylum Bacillota; class Clostridia; order Christensenellales; family Borkfalkiaceae; genus Coproplasma. The sequence continues at coordinate 3,253 of JBJFAF010000120.1, read as the reverse complement.
TATCGCTTACCTTTAAACCGCGCACTGAAAGCCTTGCGCCTTCGTATGCGCCTACTCCTACGAGCTCTACCATATTATCGGTAGCACGCAGAGGTCTGTTATAGCTGTCGGACAAGGTGAAGTTGCCTACTGCGTCGATAATCTCTTCGGAATAATCGTCGTAGGTGACCTTGACCTTAATGCCGTCAAGATTAAACGTCTCGCCTATTCTATAAACCGTCTTATAGCTTGAACCCGTTGCTATTGCGCAGGTGCTGACCTTCGCTGCAATGCCGAACGCCGCCTTGACCGCCTTTAACTGCGTTTCGACGTCGGTGAGCTTGTTCAAAAGCTCTGCGTCTACCATTGCGCTCTGCGTGTCGGTGAGTTTGTTCTTATAAGCGTGAGCCGCCTTTACCGTTGCCGAGAACTCCTCCACTTCCGCCAAAGTCTTGTTGTCGGTCGTCCAACCGCTCACTTCCGATGCGTCGGGCAGACTTTCCAACATAGCGATAAGCGTACGAGTATCGTCCTCCAACATTTCGGCAAGCTGCACGCTCGTGCCGAAGTAGTAGGAATAGATGAAGTTGTCGTAGCCATTGCCGTTTACGGGGTAGTTGATTATCAACGAGTTGGAATACTGCTGATATGAAGTGTCGCCGGGATAATGAGGAACGTTGTTCGTCATATACCCAAGGAAGTTCATATAGTAGAACGAATTCATTGAATAATCGTTGCTTATGGGTCTTTGAGAAATGCCGTTAACGACGATTACGTCCTCCAAAAGCGCAGGTGCGTTAATGCTGTGGAATTCAAAGGTGGTTATTCCTGCGCCGAAGAACGCACCGTGACCTATCGTCTTGAGAGTGTAGGGGAATACGACCTTCTGCACTCTGCTTGCAAGTATGGACGCAAATGCGTACTTGCCGATAGAAATCGTATTGTCGATAACCGTGTAGGTCAAAATACCGTCGTTATCCGCATCCGCCGTAGCTTTTTTGTTGTCTGGGTATGCAACGAGCGAGTACTTGTTATCTGCATCATTATCCTTTTTGCCGCCGATATATTCGTAGAGGACGCCGTCCTGCGCAAAGTATTTCGAGTTGGCATTATCTACGGTGTAGCCGTTAAAGCAGGGCACTACGTTACCGTTTATGGTCGCCTTACCGCTGAATGCGGAATAACCGATTGAGATGCAGTTTGCAGGAATTGCAACCGACTTGAGGTTACTGCCCGCAAACGCCTCTTCGCCTATGCTCAAGAGTGCGGACGAGAACGTTACGCTCTCCAAAACGGAGCAGGAATAGAACGCACGGCGTCCGATATTTATCGCCGCCGCAAGGTCGACCGTTTTAAGCGCAGTGTTCGCAAATGCGTTTTCGCCTATATCCGTCAATGCGCCGATACCCGTTACGGTAACAAGCTTACTGCAATCGGTAAACGCCTCCTTACCGACGATTTTTACCTTGTTTAAGTTGATTTCTTCAAGATTGTTGCAGGAGGCGAACGTGCCTGCGTCCAACTTCGTAATATTGTCGACGAGCGTTACCGAAATTAAACTGCTGCCGACGTTTGTCCCTGTAGCCTCGTCGAATGCGCAGAAAGCGTATTCGCCCGTGACCTTTGCGTTTGCACCGTAAACCGCCTCTTCAATATTCATGCAGTGCATAAACACGCCTTCGCCCATCTTTTCAACGGAGGGAATTGTTACCGACGTGATTGAATTACACTTCGTAAATGCGTAACTGCCTAAACTTTTAAGCGATTCGGGCAGAACGAGCACGCCTGCTATCGCCGTTTCGGCAAACGAATTTCTGCCGATTTCCGTAAGAGTGCAACCCTCTGCAAAGGTTAGCTTTGTAAGCGATTCACAGCCGCTGAACGCATATGCGCCGATTTTGGTAACCGTTGCGGGAACGACTATTTCGGTCAAGCCCGTGCCTGCAAACGCATAGTCCGCAATCTCGGTTACGCCTGCGGGTATTATTATAGAGGTAAGCTCGTCCAAGCCGTAGAACGCACCCTTGCCGATTTTGGTTACGCCGCTTAAATCGAGAGTGGTTATACCCTTAAGCGAAGAGGTTGCAAATGCGTAAGAACCGATTTCGGTTATGCCGTTCGCCGCAAAATAGTCTTCGCTATCCACCGACTTTGCGGCAAATACCAACTTATTTCCTTCTATTAGCTCGCCGACGTTGCTTATCATTTCAAAGACGTCGTAGCCCATTTCAGCGCCGACTATTTGCGCTTTAAGTGCGGCGGTATCCAAAACATAGCAGCTGCCGAACGCTTTACTGCCCACATAAGACGCACCGTTTTGTATGTCTGCCGTTTTAAGGCTTGAACACCCGTTAAACGCATTGTCGCCGATATATACGTCAGATGCGGTAAAGGTTACTTTCGTAAGTTTATTACAACCCGCAAAGGCGTACGCAGGGATATTCGCATTGTTGATTACTATTCCCTCTTCACCCGTTTCAAGGTCGTACTTCAGCGAAGTACAGTTCCTGAACATACCGACGCCGAATGCAGTAAAGTTACCCGTCTTAATGCTGGTTAAGCTAGTACAATCGGCAAACACTTCGTTGCCTACCATATGAAGTCCCGTAAGGTCGGCGCTTTCAAGCGAAGTACAGCCCGCAAACGCCTGGTCGTAAGCAGTGCCTATCGCCGTCATTTTAACGACCTGCTTTAAGCCCGTACAGCCCGAGAATGCGTTTTTATCCAGCGTAATGACCTTACAGTTGGATAAATCGACAATCTCAAGCGAGGTACAGCCTTCGAATGCGTTGCGGTAAATCATATTCAACGAGGAGTCCGCAATGGGCTTTGCCTCCTCCGATATAAAGCATATCTTCTTTAAGTTTACGCAGTTCTTGAACGCCCTCTGATTAATGGACGTTACGAGTTTAGGAATAATTACGACCTCCACGCTCTTGACGTCCTTGAACGCCTCTTCGCCGATTGAGGTTATCGCCTTGTCAGAAGGAATCGTAAGCACCCTTACGCCGTCAATGAGCTCGCCGCCCCAACCTCTGTAGCTTGTCAGCGTGCCGTTAGAAACGGTGAACGGGTCTTGAACGGAGAGGGTAACCGTCGCCTTACAGGAGTTAAATTCGCCGCTTTGCGCAGTGATTGTAACCGTCTTGACGTCGTCGCCCTCGTAGAGGACGGAGACGTTGCCGTTTTGGTCGACGGTTGCAATAGATTCGTCACTGCTCGTCCAAGTAAACGTCAAGTTCTCTAAAGGATAGTACCAAGGGTCTACGACTAT
>JBJFAF010000119.1:0-2653 GCA_051887755.1 Candidatus Coproplasma sp. | reverse complement strand
AAGCTTCAGCAGGGCGACATAATCGGTCTTAACTCCAAGAAGATTTTGGCAAAGGGTAGCGACATAGAAACGGTAACCTTATCGCTCATCAAGTCGATGAAGAACAGCGAGCACGAGATGATTACGCTGTACTACGGCGAAGGCGTAGAAGAGGAAGAGGCGCAGACGCTTGCCGATAAGGTGGGCGAGGCTTTCCCCGACTGCGACGTGGATTTCCATTTCGGCGGTCAGCCCGTTTACTATTATATAGTAAGTTTAGAGTAAGAATTTTACGTTTATTTCGGGGAGCCGTCAGGTTCCCCGTTTTGTCGTTTTATAGGTAATTATATGAAGTTGACGCAGTTGAAATATATTTCCGATACGAGGGAAAAACAATTTGCAAAGCTGGGCGTGCACTCCGTTGAGGAGCTCGTCAAGCTCTTTCCCCGTACCTATTTAGATTTAACTAAGGTCAACTCTATAAGCGAGCTTAGGCACAACGCATACGCCTTGGTCGACTGCGAGGTGCTCAGCGTAGAGGCAAACAACTACTCACGCCGCCCCTACGTTAAGGCGCTGTGCAAGCAGGGAGACAACTTTTTTCAAACGATTTGGTTCAATCAGCCCTATGTCGCTCAAAAGCTCAAAAGCGGTGAGTACCTATTCTACGGCAGGGTGCAGAACAGATACGGTATGGGTGCGTCGATGGTCAACCCAACCTTCGAAAGTGCAGACAAGGTTTCAAGATTAAAGGGCATAATTCCCGTCTATCCGCTTACGGGCACGCTCTCTCAAGGCGACGTAAGACGGGCTGTTGCGCAGGGCTTGACTAAGATTGATATTACGAGTAAAATACCCTATCCCTTGCAGAAAAAATACGGCTTGACCCCGCTTAAGGAGGCATACTTTAAAGTACACTCCCCAATCTCCGAACAGGAGATTTCTACCGCAGGCGAGCGCATTGCGATAGAAGAATATTTTTTGCTCGTCTCTGCGTTTAAGATGATTAAAGGCGACAGAGAAGTCGTGCGCACGAACCGCTATTCGGTTACGGGCGAGGAAATCGCCGACTTCTGCCATCGCTTTCCGTTTGAGTTTACGGAGGGGCAAAAGTGGGCGGTAAGGGAGATTTTCTCCGACCTCCGTTCCCCTAAGATTATGAACAGGCTCATACAGGGCGACGTGGGCTGCGGTAAGACTGCCGTTGCGTTAACTGCCATATATATGGCGGTTAAATCGGGTTTTCAGGCGGCAATGCTGTCCCCGACGGAAGTGCTTGCACGGCAGAATGCGGCGCAAATTAAAAAGTATTTCCCCGAATACGAGGTGCGGTTTTTGTCTGGCTCGACCCCTGCCGCCGAAAAGAGGGAGATAAAACAGGGTTTAAAGGACGGAAGTATTTCAATCGTCTGCGGAACGCACGCAGTTATTCAAAAAGACGTCAATTTTGCCGCACTTTCTATGGTAGTATGCGACGAACAACAGCGTTTCGGCGTTGCACAGCGTTCCGCCTTGACCGAAAAGGGCACTAATTGTGACTGTTTGGTTATGAGCGCAACGCCCATACCCCGCACGCTTTCGCTCGTTTTCTACGGCGATTTGGATGTGACCACGATTAAGGAAAAACCCCGTTCGAGGCAGGATATATCCACGTCAATCGTAAAAAGGAACAAGTATAACGATATGCTTAAGTGGATAGGCGGTCAGGCAGAGCAGGGCAGGCAGGTCTATTTCGTTTGCCCCAAAATAGAGGGAGACGAAGAAGGTACGGCAACCTCCGTTACCGAATTGTGCGAAGATTTGCAAAAGGCGTTGCCTAAGCTAAAAATAGGACTTTTGCACGGCAAGATGAAGGACAAGCAGAAGGAAGAGGTGATGGAAGATTTCCGAACTAAACGCTTGAACTGCCTCGTTTCCACCACGGTTATAGAGGTGGGCGTAGACGTACCCAACGCCACGATTATGGTCATCTACAATGCCGACCTGTTCGGTCTTTCTCAGCTGCATCAGCTAAGGGGAAGAGTGGGCAGAGGGAGCGAGAAGAGCTACTGCTTTTTGCTCTCCGACAGCGAAACCGAGCAGGCTAAAGAGAGGTTAAGCGTATTAAAGAACAATTCGGACGGCTTTGCCATTGCTGAGGCGGATTTGCAAATCAGGGGCGGCGGCGACTTTATGGGTACCCGTCAGAGCGGAAGAATTTTAACCGAGCTTAAGAACCTGCGCTTTCCCGTTTCGGCAATCTTTACGGCAAAGGCAATTTCGGACGAGGCGTTTAGCGGTGCGTTTGATACGTCGGAATTAAGGGATGCGGCAATGGAAAGATACGAAAGCCTAAAAGACGTTATTTTAAACTAACGGGTTGTTTTGCTGTAAAAATATGCGCCGTATAGTGTACTTAATTATTTAATATCTGGGTTGACATTAAATTAAAGTTTATATATAATAAGGTAAAGGAAAATGTCCGAGGGGTACCCCTCGTTCCGCATTTTGCGGAACAGATAACTACTATCTGACGTAATGATAAGGAGAGAGATATGAAGGTAAAACGACTAATTCCCATTGTATTGTCGCTACTTATGGCAGGTACGCTGTTCTTCGGTTGTAACAAAACACCCGAGAACCAGCCGCCCGATTCCGAATACGACGACCCGGAAAATCCCGGTACGGGCGATAA
>JBJFAF010000118.1:0-2679 GCA_051887755.1 Candidatus Coproplasma sp. | reverse complement strand
GAAATCGAACCGTTCGGCGGTGCGGCAACCTGCCTCGGCGGCGCAATTCGCGACCCTCTTTCGGGCAGAACTTACGTTTTGCAGTCTATGCGTGTTACGGGCTGTGCAGACCCTACCGAGCCGTTGGAAAATACATTGCCCGGTAAGCTCCCTCAGCGAGTAATAACCAAAACTGCGGCTCACGGTTTCTCTTCCTACGGCAACCAAATAGGTCTTGCGACTGGTCAGGTAGAGGAAGTATATCACGAGGGCTATAAGGCTAAAAGGCTTGAAACGGGCTTCGTAGTAGGCGGCGCCCGCTCCGATATGATTTACCGCTCAAAACCCCAAAAGGGCGACGTTATCATTCTTTTGGGCGGAGAAACGGGCAGAGACGGTTGCGGCGGCGCAACGGGCTCTTCTAAGGCGCACGACAAAAAGTCGGTGCAGACCTGCGGTGCGGAAGTCCAGAAGGGTAACGCACTCACCGAAAGAAAGCTTCAGCGTTTATTCTTAAATCCCGAGGCAACCCGTATGATTAAAAAGTGCAACGACTTCGGTGCAGGCGGTGTGTCCGTCGCTATCGGCGAGCTTGCAGACGGTCTTATTATCGAGCTTGATAAAGTCCCTAAGAAGTATCAGGGTCTTTCGGGTACTGAGCTTGCTATTTCCGAATCGCAGGAGCGTATGGCGGTGGTAGTACCTAGCGATGCTGTTGATAGGTTTATCGAGCTTGCCGCAGAGGAAAACCTTTCCGCAACCCCCGTTGCAACCGTAACGGACGATAGAAGAATGAAGATGTATCACCGCGGTAAGGCAATCGTGGATATTTCCCGTGATTTCCTTGACACCAACGGCGTTAAACAGGTTACCGATGCGGAAATCAACGATAACGTAACGGATTTCTTCAATAAGAAGGAAGTGTTCGACTTCAGGTCTACGGTTGATAATACGCTTGCGCAGTTAAACGTATGCTCTAAGAAGGGTCTTGCAGAGATGTTCGATTCAACCATAGGTGCAAAATCTATATATATGCCCTTCGGCGGTAAGAATCAGCTTACGCCCGTTATTGCTATGGCGGCTAAAATTATGGGCGGAGAGACGGACGATTGTACTGTTTCTGCATACGGTTTCAACCCCGAGCTCTCATCATCTTCGCCCTTCACAGGCGCAATCTACGCAATAGTAGGTTCGGTTTCTAAGGTCGTGGCGGCAGGCGCTGATTATAAGGACGTAAGACTCTCTCTTCAAGAATTCTTTATGCGCCTAAGGGACGATAAAAAGCGTTGGGGCGTTCCCCTTGCAGCGCTTCTTGGTGCGTTATATACCCAGCTCAATTTAGGTTTAGGCGCAATCGGCGGTAAGGACTCTATGAGCGGTACTTTTGAAGATATCGACGTTCCCCCGACTTTGATTTCGTTTGCGTTAGCACCCGCTAAGGCGTCCGCACTTATCACTAACGTAATCAAAGAAAAGGGGCAAAAGCTCTATCTTCTTCCCATAAAGAAGGATAATTGCAACGTTCCCGACTTTGAATACCTTAAAAAGCTCTATGCGGCAGTTCATTCTAATATTAAAAAGGGTAACGTAAAATTTGCGACCGTAGTAGAAAAGGGCGGCGCAGTGCCTGCGGTTATTAAAAGCTGTTTGGGCAACGGGCTCGGCTTTGACTTCTTCGGCAACGAAAGCTACTTGTTTGCAGAGCGTTACGGCGATATAATCGTCGCCGCAGATGATATTACCTCGCTCGGCAACGATATCGTTAAGGTTTTTATAGGTACGACGACGGAGGGCGATTATACCTACGGCGCAGAGAGCGTACCTCAAAAAGAGGCAGAAAATTCCTACACGGGCAGGCTTGCGCCCGTTTTCCCTACGACGGCGGCGGCAGAAGGCGAGTTGCCTGATTGCGACTACGTTTGCGGTAAAAAGTACGAAAATATTGCAACTAAGATTGCAAAGCCTAAAGTATTTATCCCTACCTTCCCCGGTACTAACTGCGAATTAGATACGGCAAGGGCATTCCGTCTTGCAGGTGCTGAACCTGAAATTTTAGTTATTAAAAACCGCTCTGCCGCAGATATAGAAGAGAGCGTTAAGGCAATAATTAAAGCAATCGACCGTGCAAATATAATTGCATTCCCCGGCGGTTTCTCGGGCGGCGACGAACCCGACGGTTCGGGCAAGTTCATTGCGACTACGTTTAAAAACCCTGCCATTGCAGAGAGGATAATGGAGCTTTTGAACAACCGAGACGGTCTTGCGCTCGGTATCTGTAACGGTTTCCAAGCGCTTATAAAGCTCGGTTTAGTGCCTTACGGCAAGGTAAGTCCTTTAACAGAAAATTCACCTACCTTGACCTATAACAATATCACTCGTCACGTTTCGACTATGGTAAACGTAAGGGTGGCGAGCAATTTAAGCCCTTGGCTTTCGGGCTGTAAGGTGGGCGACGTCTATTCCGTACCCGTATCTCACGGCGAAGGTAAGTTAGTTGCGCCCCGTGAAGAGCTTGAAAAAATGCTTGCAAACGGGCAGATTGCAACGCAGTACGTCGACTTAAGCGGCAAACCTACTATGGAAAGTCCTTATAACCCCAACGGCAGTATGTGGGCAATCGAAGGTATAACTTCGCCCGACGGCAGAGTATACGGCAAGATGGGTCATACCGAAAGAGCGGTAGGGGAAAATCTCTACAAG
>JBJFAF010000117.1:9566-11364 GCA_051887755.1 Candidatus Coproplasma sp. | reverse complement strand
ACACCGAGGTCAACTTCTTCTTTAAGGACGGCGACGAGGTTAAAAAGGGGCAGAAAGTAGCAATTATCACGGGCGATATCCGAGTGCTTTTATCGGGCGAAAGGGTTGCTTTAAACTACCTTCAGCGAATGAGCGGAATTGCAACCTACACCCGTAGCGTCGTAAAGCTTTTGGACGGCTGTAAGACCAAGCTTTTGGATACCCGTAAGACCACGCCTAATATGCGTGTGTTTGAAAAATACGCAGTGAGGACGGGCGGCGGTTACAATCACCGTTACAACCTCTCCGACGGCGTACTTTTAAAGGACAACCATATCGGTGCGGCGGGCGGCGTAAGACAGGCGGTAGAGCTTGCACGTGCGTACGCTCCGTTCGTTAGAAAGATTGAGGTCGAAGTCGAAAATCTCGATATGTGCAAAGAGGCTTTGGACGCAGGTGCAGACATCATAATGCTCGACAATATGTCCGTAGAGGATATGGCGGCGGCGGTCAAGATGATTGACGGCAGGGCGATAACCGAGTGCAGCGGCAACGTGACTTTAGAAAATATAGAGAAAATCAAGGGGACGGGGGTAGACTACGTTTCATCTGGTGCGCTTACACATTCCGCACCTATATTAGATTTGTCGTTAAAAGAGCTCCACCCCGAAAAGGACGTGTGATGAAGACGGCTGAAAGACGTGCGGAGATACTCTCTCTTATAGCAAACAGCAATAGCCCCGTAACGGCAAACTATCTTAGCGATAAGTTCTCCGTTTCAAGGCAGGTTATCGTGCAGGATATAGCCATTCTGCGTGCTAACGGCTATTCACTTATTTCCACCAACCGAGGCTACGTTATGGACGGCGGCACTTGTGCGGAGCGTGTGTTTAAGTGCAGACACACCCTCGACAGGCTCGTGGAAGAGAGTGAAATTATAATTTCAAGAGGGGGCAAGGTGGAGGATATATCCGTCAACCACAGGGTTTACGGCAAGATTTCCGCTAAGTTAGAGCTATCTACGGTTCGCCATGCGGAGGAGCTTTACCGTTCGCTTGCCTCGGGTGCGTCTAAACCGCTTATGAGCGTGACGGACGGCTATCACTACCACACCGTGACGGCGGACAGCGAAAGGCAGTTGGACGAGATAGGCGAGGCTTTAAAGGCGGCAGGCTTTTTAATCGAAATTTAATGCGAATAAAATAAAATTTTATTCCCCTCTGCGGTGCGGAGGGGATTTTGCTTATCAATCACGGTAGCGTTTTGGTTTTTAACCCTTTACAAACCCGTTACTCGGTGATATAATAAAATCGCAATATTATTTGATAAGGCAAGGTTGTCGGTTTTAACCTTTGGCTAAACCTTGTGGAGGGAAAAATGAAGAAAAGATTTTTCGTTTTAATTGCTTTGGCGTTGACTTTTGCGCTTGGCTGTTTTACGTTTGTCGGCTGTAGTCTTTTACAGGGCGGCAATAACGGTGGTACGGGCGGAACGGTTGCGGTTACGGGCGTAAGCATAACTCCCGCAACACTTAGCTTGAACGTGGACGGCGAGTATACTCTCATCGCTGCCGTGTCGCCTTCAAATGCGACTAACAAAAGCGTAAGTTGGTCTTCCTCTAATCCCGCCGTAGCCGACGTGGATACTAACGGCAAGGTTACTGCAATAGCGGCGGGCAGTGCGGAAATAACCGTAACGACGGCGGACGGCAACAAGACGGCGAAATGCGCCGTGACCGTAAATGCGGCACAGCCCGAAACGCCCACCGTAACGGGCATCGTAGCAACGGCGAGCAAGACTATGGCAACCGTTGGCGATA
>JBJFAF010000117.1:0-9466 GCA_051887755.1 Candidatus Coproplasma sp. | reverse complement strand
ACCGTAACGGGCATCGTAGCAACGGCGAGCAAGACTATGGCAACCGTTGGCGATACGATAACATTAAGCGCAACGGTAAACGGTACGGGCGACTATGACGACGCCGTAACTTGGGCAATTACCGAGGGCAGTGGTGTTGCAACGCTTTCGGGCAATACGCTTACGGTCAATGCGGCAGGGACGGTCAAGGTACAGGCAACTGCTGTTGGCGATAGTACGGTAAAGTCAAACATAATAATCATAACGGTACAGTCGGCAAGCACTCCCGAACCCGAAACGCCTACCGTAACGGGCATCGTAGCAACGGCGAGCAAGACTATGGCAACCGTTGGCGATACGATAACATTAAGCGCAACGGTAAACGGTACGGGCGACTATGACGACGCCGTAACTTGGGCAATTACCGAGGGCAGTGGTGTTGCAACGCTTTCGGGCAATACGCTTACGGTCAATGCGGCAGGGACGGTCAAGGTACAGGCAACTGCTGTTGGCGATAGTACGGTAAAGTCGGAGATAATTACAATCACATCGATTACGATAACGATAAGCGGCAGTTCTACGGTAACGGCGGGAGAATCTATCACCCTTTCGGCAATCGTTTTACCTAATAGCGTAACCGACGCCGTAACTTGGCAAATTACGAGCGGTTCTAATTTTGCAACAATTAACGCCTCCACAGGCGAGCTCACCGCAGGTAACTCGACGGGCAGCGTTGCCGTTACGGCAACAGTATGCGGCGTTACCTCCGCTCCGTTCGGGGTAACCGTAAACGCACTTGTCGTAGGCGATTTGATTTTAACCTATTCTTACGGCGGCAACGAGTGTGCGGCGTTCGAGTGGGCGGATTCCAACCCCTCGGGTGCGAGCGTTAAGTATAAGCTTTCTACGGCAACCGAATATACTACGCTCGACAGCGAGCTTATCCGTGCGGCGGCAACTACGGGTTACGCAAGGGCGGATATATTAGGACTTAAGGGCGGAGAGAGCTACAACTTCGTAATTACTTCCTCTGCAGAAAAGTCTACGTCCGCAACTCTTGCGGTCACGGCTTACGACCGTTCGGGTTACGCTCACTTCAACTATACCGACGGCGTGGGCGCATATAACGACGACGGAACGCCTAAGGAAAACGCACAGATTATCTACGTCTCCGAGGCGACTAAAAACACGGTTACGGCAACTTTCGGCACGAGAACCTGTACGGGTATTGTCCAGATTATGAATTATCTTTACAAGAGTACCAACCCCGTTATAATAAGAGTTCTCGACACCATAGGTGCGGCAACCTGGAACAAGATTGACTACAATGCGGACAAAAAGTACAGCGGTAGCAATTTAATGCCTGCAGAGGTGGTTGTCGGCATTAACGGCGAGCAGCTGCCTACCAATTCAAACACATATCAGGCAGATTTGATTGCAGGTGGATATAATACGTTGGATACTTCCGTCTGGTCGGAACTTATCGGTTTAGACAGTAGGGCGAAGTATTCTTCGGGTGAATACGACACGATTTGGAACAACTGCCCTATCAAAAACGCAAATAACGTGACCCTTGAGGGAGTTGGCGAGAGCGCAGGGCTCTTCCAATGGGGCTTGACTTGGCAGTACTGCAATTCAATCGAGGTCAGAAACTTAACCTTTGAGGACTACACGGAGGACGCTTGCTCGTTCGAGGGCAGTGTGGCAAGTACTACGGTTGACGGCTTTAACAGCCAGCGTATTTGGCTGCACCACAACACCTTTGAAGAGGGTATCAACTACTGGGATTTATCCGCAGAGCAGGATAAGCACGAGGGCGACGGCGCAACCGACTTTAAATTGCTTTCGTACCTTACCACCTCTTACAACGAATACCACAATAACCACAAGACGGGTCTTGTAGGCGGCAGCGACACGACGCTGACGGCTTGTATAACCTTCCACCACAACTACTATAACAACAACGTCAGCCGACTTCCTTTGGGCAGGCAGGCTAACATGCATATGTACAACAACTACTATTACAAGTCCACGGGTACCAACATGTCTATCCGTGCAGGTGCGTATGCGTTTATAGAAAATTGTTATTTCGAAGATTGCTCAACCCCCATAGAGATAAAGACGGGCGATAGCAAGACTGGTGCGGTTAAGCTCTATAACAACATATTCAGAGGTAAGAATTATACGGCTAACGACTACATTTACGACGTAACCGACAGAACTAAGGTGGTTGCAAACGATAATATCTACAATCAGAGTTTCGATACTGACCCTTCTGCGTTCTACTACGACGCAACCAATAAGACAACCGACGTAACTGTTATGTACACCGCAGAGGAGACAAAGATTAACGTTCCGCTTTTGGCAGGCGTTCAAAAGCGCAACGGCACGACGGCTATAGACCCCGAGGGCGGTTCGTCAGGAGGCGGCGAGTCGGGCAGTGAAAGCGGTAGCGAGTCGGGTGAAACCGTTTCGTCTGCGTCTATAACTGCGGATAACTGCGGGGTGAGTGCAGGTAGTTCGTTTACAAGCGCAACCAACGATTTGTTTACCCTTGAAAATTCAAGCACGAGTTCGACCTATACGGTAACGGCAATGCTTGCAGCAGGCGGCGGTACGAGTGCGGCGGCAAACGACGGCTCGGGACTTACCTTCTCAAACGCATTTCTTCCCAACAGTGCGAGCAACGTTTCTATGACGGTTACCGCAAAGCAAGCTATTAACGTAACTGTTTACTATACCGTAAGCGACAGTAAGTTTAATACGGCGTCGCAGACTAAGTCCGGCTATCTGCAATGGACTATAAACGGCGGAACTCAGAAATCGGACAGCAATACCGCAAGTAAAGACGGCAGAACGGCTTATGCGGTAGAAATTAGCTTAGCTACCGGTGACATTTTAGTATTGACGTCGTCGGGCAACAGGTTAGTTATTTTTGGTGTAGTGGCTGAATAAAACTGACGGAAAGCTTAACAGAGGAGTTTGTGATTATGGATAAACCCAGGGTAGTGTTTCCTTATACGGAAGCAGGGTTGGGGCATATTATGCCGATGAATAGTATTGCGGACGAATTTGAACGGCTTTACGGAGATAAAGTCGAAATTATCCGCTCGCAGTTTTTTACCGAACAGGGAAATAAAAAGCTCATCGCTTACGAAAAGGAGCTTGCGGAAAACGTCGTCCGCTACAACAAAAGACCATCTTTAGGATATTTTGCAACCTTTAATATGAGGTTTTGGGGGGTAAGAATTTCCTCTTGGGGCGCAGTCGATTTTATCGGTTGGGGTGCGTTGAAAAAGGGCGTCGAGCATATGACAGAGCTCAAGCCCGACTTGGTGGTAAGCACTCATTGGGCGACGAACTACTACGCAATGAAGATGAAAGAGCGCCCCTTGACGGCTATGTATTGCCCCGACGTGTGGATGAATACTCTCTTCCGCTACCCGTGCGATTTGGCACTGTTGTCTATGCCGAGAGGGTATAAGCGTGCAATGAAACATAAAAAGCGCTTTAACGAGGATAATTTAAAGCTCGTACCCTTTTTAATAAGAAATGAGGCGTTCGGCGTCTCCGGCGATAAAGCCGAGCTGAGGCGTAGAATCGGCGTCGACGAGGACAAGTTTACCGTGTTGGTTGCCGACGGCGGCTACGGTGTGGGAAAGTGTAAGCAGACGTGCGAGGAACTTTTAAAGAGAGATTTGCCCATAAATCTTATCGTCGTCTGCGGCAGGAACGAGGAGTTGTATAATTCTCTTAAAGGGATTAATTCGCTCGGCAAGACGGTGTTTAAGCCCGTCGGCTTGGCAGAGAATATGTTGGAGATTATTGCGGCGTCGGACGTAACCTGCGGTAAAAGCGGCGCAAGCCTTATGGCAGAGCCCTGCTTTTTCGGCGTCCCTGAGATTATCACGCATTACGCCTGCGAAATTGAAAAGCGCATAGGCGAGTACTACATAGAGGACGTGGGGAGTGCGATAAAGCAATTCAACGTAAAAAAGGCGTGCGACCTTGTTGAAAGCTTTTGTAACGACCCCGAACGGCTCACCCCTTACAAGGAGGCGGCGCTTACGCAAAAAGGCAATTACGGTGCGGAAAAATCCGCCCGATATATCTTCGGGTTGCTGTGCAAGAAATTCCCCGACCTCAAGGACGGAACGGAGCTATATTAAATAAAACCTATTTTAATTAAAACGTGTTAAAGCCGCACCGAGGCGTTTGCCTCGGTGCGGCTTTATTCGCTTTTATTTGCTCGTTAAAAAGGAGATAGGACGGTTATATTTTGCGGCGGAAATTAATAAGCATATTCACGGGGTGAAGTATGCTAAAATATACCGATTACGACGTGCGCACGGTCTATAGCGAGCTTGGCAGCGGAGAGAGCGGACTGAGCGAAAAAGAGGCGTCGGCAAGGCTTGAAAGGTTTGGAAAAAATCAACTTATGGAGGAGAAGAGGAGGACTGTCTTCGGGTTGTTCTTCTCGCAGTTCGGCGACTTGATGACAATTCTTCTGATTGCCGCTGCATTTATCTCCGCAATCGTCGCATTCGTTTCAAAGAGCGTGACTGACCTTGCGGACACCGCAATAATCTGCGTTATTATCCTCTTAAACGCCGTCGTAGGCACTGTTCAGCAGTACCGTGCGGACAAGGCGATAGAGGGGCTTAAAAAACTAAACGGCTCGTATGCAAAGGTCAGGCGCAGCGGCGTCGTTAAACGCATTGACTGCGGCGAAGTCGTCGTGGGCGACGTCGTGCTTTTAGAGGAGGGGGACGTCGTACCTGCGGATATGCGCATAACGAAAGCGTATTCTCTGCGCTGTGTGGAGGCGGCTTTAACGGGCGAAGCGGCGGCTGTGGATAAATGCGACGGCGTTATCACTAAGCAAAAGGTCGACTACCACGACGCAAAGAATATCGCCTTTTCTTCTACCTTCGTGGTCGGCGGAAGGGGTGAAGGCGTAGTTATCGCAACGGGTGCGGACACCGAAATCGGCACGATTGCAAAGATGTTGGGCGAGCTGAAAAAGACCGTATCCCCCTTAGAGCGTAGCCTAAACAAGCTCGGCAAAATTATCTCTGCATTCGTCGTCGCCGTCGCCGCCGTAGTGTTCTGCGTGGGCGTATTCGCTTTAGGCGGCGGAGTGTTGGAAAATTTTATGACGGCTGTTGCTATTGCCGTCGCCGCCGTGCCTGAGGGGCTACCTGCCGTCGTGTCGGTAATTACGGCGATGGGCGTTCAGCGGCTTAGCTGCGAAAACGTCGTAATTCGCAAGATGAAGTGCGTGGAAACGCTTGGCGGCTGTACGAGAATTTGTACGGATAAAACGGGGACTTTAACTTGTAATCAAATGCGGGTCGTATCCGTTATAAGTGCGGATAAAGGCGGTTCGTCGGCACATAGTAGGGGGTTAAACGCATTATACGAGTGTATGGCGGTATGTAACTGCGTAAAGGGCGAAAAGGGGGCGTATATGGGCGACCCAACCGAAATTGCCCTCAGGATATATGCCGACGAATTAGGTTTGACCCCCGAATATGCCTTAACGGGCGAAATTCCCTTCTCGTCTGAAAGAAAGCTTATGTCCGTTAAGGTCAAGACGGCGGACGGGGAGAAAGTTTATTGCAAGGGTGCGCCCGAAACTTTAATAAGCCGTTGTGCCTATATCAATAAGGGCGGTAAGTTTAAACCTATAACCGACGCCGACAAGCTGCGATTTTTAAACGAGTGCGAAGGTCTTTCCGCCCGAGCTCTGCGAGTGCTTGCGTTCGCCTGCCGAACGGACGGCGTGTTGGAGGAAAATGACTTGGTTTTGCTCGGTGCGTGTGGTATGGAGGACGGCTTAAAGGACGGCGTCAACGAGGCGGTCGAGGAGTGCGCACGGGCGGGCATAACGACGGTTATGATAACGGGCGATAGTGCGCGCACGGCATTTGCGATTGCGCAAAAAGCGGGTATCTGCCAAGACCAAAGTCAGGTCTATACGGGCGAACAGCTTGACGAAATGACGAAACCTCAGCTAAAACTGGCGATAACCGACGGCAGGGTGTTTGCAAGGGTGTCGCCTAAGCATAAAAACGTAATCGTAAAGGTGTTGCAGTCCTGCGGCGAAACGGTGGCGATGACGGGCGACGGCGTGAACGACGCCCCTTGCGTAAAGAGTGCGGATATAGGAATAGTTATGGGCAAAAGCGGCACGGAGGTGGCTAAAAGCGTTGCCGATATGGTCATCTGCGACGACAATTTCACGACCATTGTCGCCGCCGTAAAGGAGGGCAGGCGTATCTCCTCAAACGTAAAAAAGACGATACAATTCTTTTTATCGACCAACCTTGCGGAGGTTCTTTCTATACTAATCGTCACCTTTGCGTTTATGGGGTGCGGCTTTCTTCCGTCAACTCAGTTGTTATGGCTTAACCTTATAACCGACAGCTTTCCCGTACTTGCCTTAGGCGTTGAAAAGGGCGGCTCCGACGATATGACCCTGCCGCCTATCCGCGCGGAAAAAGCTCTCTTTTCAAGGCAATCGCTATCCTTTATTCTAATTTCGGCGATATACATTACGGTAATTACGGTGGCGGTATACGCCTTAGCGCTTCTATCTTTCGGCGCACAAGCGGCAACGACGGCGGCGTTTATCACTATAAGTTTTGCAGAGCTCTTCCACGCCTTTAACGTGCGTTCGGGCAGGCAGTCGGCATTCTGCGGAATACTCTCAAACAAGGTACTTCTCTTGACCGTGCTTGCGGGCGTTGCGGCGAACGTGGTCTTGTGCTTAACGCCCCTCGCCGCCGCATTTAAAATCGTGGCTATTCCGCTTGAGCTTTGGGCAATTTGCGTCGGCTCGTCGCTATCCGTAATACTCTTCTGCGAAGGCTATAAACTTATTTCGCACCTTTTTCAAAGAAAGACAAAGCCGCATAGGAACGGGCTTAAATCAATCAAAAGCCGTGCATAACGTGGTTTTTTGCATTAAATTTTGCCATTTCATCGAACCGCCACTATTACAATAAAACGATTATAATCAATGCGCTTGACAAACGAGCGCATTAATTATATACTATTGGTAACTTAAGTTACCTATTGACGGCAGGGGTGTTGCTAATGTCGGCGAAAAAGCAGATTACGAGGCAAAAAATTATAGATGCGGCGTACGAGTTGGTGCGCAAGACGGGTATGTCTGCGTTAAACGCCCGCTCGCTTGCAAAGAGCTTGGGCTGTTCAACCCGCCCTATCTATCTCTCCTTCAGCGGAATGGAGGAGCTGAAAGGCGAGGTCGTAAAGCTAATCAATCAAACATATCAAACCTATCTTAAAAATGAGGTCGAGCATGGCAGTTATCCCGAGTACAAGGCGTACGGTATGGGCTATATCCGCTTTGCAAGGGAAGAGCGGCAGCTCTTTTCCTATCTTTTTATGCGCAATCGCTCTGGTAAGACGGATACGCTCGACGGCGGCGATATAACTAACGTTTTAAAATCTCTCTCGTCCGCCACGGGTTTAAACGGGGACTTGGCGGAGAGATTTCACTGCGAATGTTGGGTGTTCGTGCACGGCATAGCGACTATGCTCGTAACGTCCTATCTTGATTTGGACGACGAGGCGATAAGCGTGCTGATAACCGATATGTTTATGGGGCTTAAGGCTCGGTACGAAAATTTAAAAAAATAAGAGGAGTACGTTATGCAGGTTGTTTCGTGTAATTCAATTTGCAAAAGCTACGGCGAAATTCACGCTCTCAAGGGCGTTGATTTGCAGGTTGAAGAGGGTGAGCTTTTCGGGCTTTTGGGTGTGAACGGCGCAGGCAAGACCACGCTTATTAAAATACTTTGCGGCTTGACCAAACCGACCGAGGGCGAGGCGTTTATCTTCGGTAAGAGCGTTTTAACGCAGATAGCGGAGGTCAAGGGCTTGGTCGACGTCTCCCCGCAGGAGACAAGCGTTGCGCCGAATCTAACCGTTAAGGAAAATTTACAGTTCTTTGCAAGCCTTTATTATAAGGATAAAGACGAGCAATCTTCCGCCGTGCAAAAAATCGTCGAAACGTTTTCTTTGCAGGAAGTGTTTAACCGCAGGGCGAAGACCCTATCGGGCGGTTGGCAAAGGCGGCTTTCCATTGCGGCGGCGCTCGTGTCCGCACCCAAAGTGCTGTTTTTGGACGAGCCTACGCTCGGGTTAGACGTGCTTGCAAGGCGTGAGCTGTGGAAGGTAATTCAAAAGATAAAGGGAGAGACGACGATAGTCCTCACCTCGCACTACTTAGAGGAGATAGAGGCTCTCTGCGACAGGGTTGCCGTTATGGCAAAGGGCAAGGTCATAGCCTTGGGCTCTTGCGAAGAGATTAAAGAGCTTGCGGGCAAGGACAAGTTTGAAGACGCCTTCGTCGAGCTCGCTATGAGGGAGGAGGAGATATGAGAAGGACTTTTGCTTTCGTTAAGAGAAATACGTTAGAGATGTTGAGAGACCCTTTAATCTACGTTTTTTGCCTCGGCTTTCCCGTCGTAATGTTATTGCTGTTTCAAGTGATAAACTATTTTATTCCCGAGTATATGGCGATTTTCGAGGCGACCTCGCTCGTGCCCGGAATTATGCTCTTCTCCTTTACCTTCGTTATGCTTATGGAGAGCATTTTGGTAAGTAAGGATAGGTCGTCGGCGTTTTTAGTAAGGCTCTACTCATCGCCTATGAAAACTTGTGACTACGTTATTGGTTACGCTTTGCCCTGCTTTGTTGTGGGGGTGGTGCAAGAGTTCGTTTGTATCCTCTTCGGTTGGCTTATGACGGCTATCTTCGGCGGAGCGTTCTTTTCGTTCGGGGCGGCAATGCTGCTCGTCGTTGCGATGTTGCCTATACTCGTAACGTTTATCTTTTTCGGCATACTCTTCGGCAGCGTGCTTAGCGATAAGGCTGCGCCCGGGCTATGTTCTGCGCTTATCTGCGGAGCGGGCATTTTAGGCGGCTGTTGGATGCCGCTTGACACTATGGGCGGGTTTGAAACCTTTTGCAGGGTTTTACCCTTCTATCCATCGGTCTACATAGGCAGGGTAATTACGGGCGCAAATCATACCTTGCCCGACGCTCAAGGTAATATCGTTAAGTATTCTTTCGATAGCGTTGCTACGCTTGGCATTATCCCCATTGCGGTGGCGCTTGTTGCCGTTGTTGTTCTCTCCCTCGTAGCTTTCCGCAGCAATATGACTTCGGATAAAAGGTAAAAAACCGTTATTTGGCGCATATTGTCGGGTCAATTGCGTTTTGGTTCGAAAAAAGCAGTTAATTACCGCATATTATGGGGTTAATCGTCGTAAAACGTCGTTCATTGCGGCATATTACGGGGTCAATTGCGAACTGTTACCCCCCCCCCCATTAAAACGCATATTTTAAGGATATTAAGGGATATATGAAAAATAATAACCGCCGACCATACGGTCGGCGGTTTACGTTTGTATAGAGTTTTAATTCAAATCGTCCAAATTGAAGAAGGGGGTAA
>JBJFAF010000116.1:0-2717 GCA_051887755.1 Candidatus Coproplasma sp. | reverse complement strand
CAGTATGCGGACGCATAGAAAATTGCGTTACCCGAAAGACCGTAGTCGGTGAAAATCACGTCGCCTTCGCACGTTGCGAGCTTTTCACCCTTTGAATTAAACGCCGTCACCCTGCACTCTGAACGAATGCCCTTAAGCTGTTTAAAACCGCCAACGCACTTGAGTTGTACTAAGGAAGGGTACAACGGCGTCAGGGTGTGACCTAAAGAAGTTGCAAGAGAGTATGCAGAGCCGTCGGTTAAAAACTGCTTTTGTGCCTTACCACCCGTTGCGAGCAACACTTTTTTGGCTTTAAATGAAGTTCCGCCCCTTAAAGTTACGGTCAGATTTTTGGAAATCGATACCACGGGAGATGAGCTTAAAACCTTTACGCCAAGAGCGTTCACCCTCTTTATAAGGCTGTCCGAGATGGCTGAAGCCTGCTTACCTGCAGGGTATAATCTGCCCACTTTATCGCACACGGTTAAAAAGTCGAAGAGCGTTAAGGGGTTTACAGCCCCTTGTTCGCACAGCGTTTTTGCAAGATACGCACAGCCGCCGTGGTAGTGCCTTTGCGACATATCCGCATTAGACAGATTTCCCTGCCCGTTGCCCGTTGCCGCAATCTTTTTGCCAAGCCTTTCTCCTGCTTCGATTAAGACCACCGAGAGTTTGTTATTTAGTTCTTTAAGCCTAACGGCACAGGCAAGCCCTGCCGCACCGCCGCCGATTACGGCTACGTCGTAATTTTCCATACCTTAATTTTACAACTTTGCGTAAAATATGTCAATAAATAGATAGTGCGGCGCAACATTGCGCCGCACTGGTTATGCATATATTTTAATTCTTCATTCCTTCCAAAATGCATTTTAAAACTTCTAAATGCACGTTTTCGTCGTCGATAATTCGGCAGATTAGCGCCTGCAAGATGGGGTTTTTAAGTCGGGTCAGCATACGCTCGTACGTATAAATTGCGTACTTTTCGCCCATTATATCGTCTTCTATCATATTGCGAAGAGAGCGTGAATAGGACACGAATTTTGTGGAATAAAAGTTGTACTGCCCGGGCGGATTAAAGGTGTAAACGGGCTGTGCGCCCATTCTTATTAGCGCTTCCGCCAACAGGTCAAGGTGGTGCATTTCGGCTATGGCAATGCCTTCGAGTTTTGCCGCCGTGTCTTCGTCGCCTGCGCAGGTGAAGTTTATCGAATGGTAAATATACTGTAAAATGGCGTTGAGCTCGCCGCAGGACGTGGCGTAGGCAGGCGAAATTATACGCACGGACTGTGGGTCGCAGGTCAAGCCGCTAAGGTCGGGATAACTTCCTTCGGCAATAATGGGTTTAGGCATAATAATACTCCTTAAATAAATACTTACACTTTCAAAGTATTCCTATAAGGGGTGAATTTGTGAAAGGCTTTTTAACCGCATTATAAAAGCCGTGCGGACTGCGCCGCACGGCTCTTGCTATTAAGTTGTAAAGATTTAAGAAACTACGTTGCCGGCCCTATCCAACGTTCCGTCCGTACAAGTAACGGTATAAGTGTATATGCCATTGTTCCAAGATGAACCTTTTTCAATTTCTTGCCACTCTTCCATAGTTCCGTTAAAGGTTATGCTCGTTAAACTACTGCAATAATAGAACGCAGCTTCGCCGATACTCGTTACGCTGTCGGGTATTGTTACACTCGTCAAACTACTACAACCATTGAACGCATTGTTTCCGATACTTGTTACGCCATTACCTATGGTTAAGCTCGTCAAACCGCTGCAACCATAGAACGCATAATTGCGGATACTCGTTACGCCGTCAGGGATTGTTATGCTTGTCAAACTACTGCAACCATAGAACGCATAACTACCAATACTCGTTACGCTATCGGGGATTACTATGTTCGTTAAACTGCTGCAACTTCTGAACGCAGAAGAGCCGATACTCATTACGCTGTTGCCAATTGTCACACTCGCCAAACCGCTGCAATGAGAGAACGCATAACTACCAATACTCGTTACGCTATCGGGGATTACTATGTTCGTTAAACTGCTGCAACTTTCGAACGCAGAGGTGCCGATACTTGTTACACTGTCGGGGATTGTTATGCTCGTCAATCCGCTGCAACCGCTGAACGCTTCATTACCGATACTCGTTACGTTGTTGCCTATTGTTACGCTCGTCAATCCACTGCAATTGCCGAACGCAGAATTGCCGATACTTTCTACGCTGTCGGGGATTGTTATACTCGTCAAATTTATGCAATTATAGAACGCTCCATTGCCGATAGTCGTTAATCCGTTGCCTATGGTTACGCTCGTCAAACCGCTGCAACCAGAGAACGCAAAGCCGCCGATACTTGTTACGCTGTCGGAAATTATTACGCTTGTCAATCCGCTGCATCTAGAGAACGCATAATCGCCGATACTCGTTACGCTATTACCTATCGTTACGCTCGTCAAACCGCTGCAACCAGAGAACGCTTTTTCCATTATTGAATCACCGCTTGTAATAACGACCGTTTGCAAATTAGTTTTAGGTATATAATTTATTGCAAACGAAGGTATAGTAACGGAAGTGATATTATTACAACCTGAAAACGCATAATCACCTATAGAATTAACACTATCGGCGATTGTTACGCTTGTAAGAGAGCTACAACCATCAAACGCATAACTTCCTATAGAAGTAACGCTGTCAGGAATTGAAATACTTGCAAGGGAACTACAATTTTTAAATGCGCTGT
>JBJFAF010000115.1:0-11466 GCA_051887755.1 Candidatus Coproplasma sp. | reverse complement strand
TCTAAAGCGAGCTTGTAGATTTTAAAGCACTTTTCAATCTTTTCAAAGGTTATGTATTCGTCTGCCTGGTGGATAGTACTTTCTTCGCCCTCTTCTTCGGGTCCGAACGCCGCACCGAACTTTAAAGCCCTCGCATAAGTGCCGCCGCCGATTGCAACGGGGCGAACGTTTTTGCCCGTCACCTCGTTATAGACGCCACACAGCGTTTGAATCATAGGCGAGTTGATATCGTTATAAAGGGGTGCTTGTTCGTGCTCTATCGTGTATTCAACGCCCGCCTTTTCAATTTGCGCAAGCACGCTTTCAAGCGAATAGGTGGCGGGGTAGCGGATATCGCAGGTTACGAAAATTTTGCCGTCTTTCTGTTCGATAAGGTTGGGCGAGAACGTAAGCTTACCCGTTTCGTCCTCAAAGTTCGCAAAGCCGAAACCATCTGCAAATAGCAACCTTTTCATCTCGTCAAGCCCGAGGTATTCAAGCATATTCTTAATTGCGTTTACGCCCTTATCGGGGGTAGAGCCGTGTGCGCTCTTGCCGCAAG
The DNA here is from genome assembly GCA_051887755.1 of Candidatus Coproplasma sp. Lineage (GTDB taxonomy): Bacteria > Bacillota > Clostridia > Christensenellales > Borkfalkiaceae > Coproplasma. The sequence goes on along the minus strand of JBJFAF010000115.1, from coordinate 10,925 downwards.
AGATGACTTTGCCCCCCACATATTGCAGGTTTAACTGCTCTAAAAGCCCTGCCTTTTCGGGTGCGTAAGCTTCGCAGTAGTCGCAGACCATATTAGCTAAGTCACCGCCCTTAAGCCCCGTAAAGGGTGCGTGAGCGGCGTTGAATGCAAGCTTAACGTGCACTATGCCTTTCTCGGCGTATATGACGGGGAAGTCCGCATCGGGTGAAATTCCCTCTTCGGGCATAACCGCAACCTTATTGTAGTGGTCGATACAAGCCCAACCCGTCTCCTCGTTGCAGCCCAAAATGAGCTTTATCGTGCGATTAGGTTTAAAGCCCTCGTCCTTTAACGCCTTCATTGCGTACAGCGCAATAAGCGCAGGACCTTTGTCGTCCATTGCGCCCCTGCCCCAAATCTTCTTGTTTGCGGTATCGACCTCGCCGCCAAAGGGGTCGTGCGACCAACCTGACCCTGCGGGCACGATGTCTAAATGGGCGAGCACGGCAAAGTCCTTGCCTTCGCCAAAGCATACTTCGCCTACATAGTTGTCGTAGTTTTTAACGCTGAAACCGAAAGATTCGGCAAGGCTTAAAAAGCGGTTCAAACAGTCCGCACAGCCGTCGCCGAAGGGTTTGCCGTCTTTTGCCTCCGCCTGCGAGGAATTAATCTTTAACAGTGAGGAGATTTCTTTAACAATCTCGTTAAAATATCCGTTCATTGAACACCTCATAAATTTTTTCGTATTTTCACTAAAATATTATACTCTTTTTTATTTTTATGGTAAAATGAATTAAAGCAATTTTTCGGGTATTTAATACGCTTGAAACAAAAAACGCCGAAAACAGGGGGTAAAGATGGGCGCAGGGCACAGGAAAAGAACGGTTGCAAGGGTGGTGCAGACGCCAAACGTATATGTGCACGACCTTCTTGAGGTTCTTTTATTCAGGGCGTGCCCCCGAAAGGATATGTTCGACTGCGCCACCAACCTTTTAGACAGGTTCGGCTCTTTAGAGGGCGTATTGTCCGCAAACGTTGAAGAGCTGACTCAAGTGGAGGGCGTGGGCGAAAACGTTGCGGAATATATCAAGGTTTTAGGTCTAGGCTTAAGCCGTGTGCACGGTGCGTACAGTTTTGGGTTTGCCCGTTCGACTGCGGAATTTTGTGCTCTTGCGGTCGTGCAGGAACGTAAATCGTACGCCGATTTGTTAGAGATATACCTCGTCGACCGAGACGGAAGGGTGCGCATGATATTGCCCTTAAGTCCCGAAGAGAGGAATAAATGCGGCGTGCTTAAAAGATTGCTTGCGGTAAAGGCTCACGGTGCGTTCGTACTGCGCTGTAACGGCGGCGTAACGGGCGGTGCGGAGGAAGAGAGGCTTGCGCATATGATGCACGACGCCTGCACTTCGGCGAGCGTAAGAATGTACGATTACTGCATAGCCGCAGACGAGGGCTTTTACAGTTATTTCGTGCACGAAAAAATCAGCGGCGACAGGGAATAAAATGGAAGAAAAGAAAAAGTTTTTCAGCGATACAAAAAACTTCACAAGGCTATTGCATTGCCTAATACTCGTGTTGCTCGTTGTCTTTGCGGTAGTGGTTTTCGTGCAGTTCGTAAACGTAAAGGTCAAGCCTCAGCTTGGGCTTATAATCGCATTGGCGGGCTGTCTCGTCGCCCTTATCATATTATGCGCCGTAGAGGTGTACGGCGGCATAACCTTTACGGGCAGAATAGTAATATATGTATTCGACTTCTTGCTCTTGCTTGCAATCAACTCGATAACGGGCAGTATATTCCTCTCCGTACTGTATTGTATTATACTTACGCAGATTTATCTCAATTTAGAAGTGTTCCACACTAAGATTATCGTATTTGCCGTAAGTTGCGTCGGCTATGCGTCGACCTGCGTAATAGGTTGGCTTATAGGTCATCAATGGGTACTCGTTTCGGGGGAGATAGTCGACCTTATTTCAGGTACGGTCGTGGGCGTAATCGTCATTGTGGTGCACTTCATCGTAGCTAACTTTTTAATCGGTTTCTACAACACAAACGTCAAACTTAGGGCGGCGCTTAAGGCGTCCGACGAACGCAAGGCTGAGCTTGAAAAAGTGTATAAGGAGCTCTCGGAGACTGCTGTCTTTCAGGAGCGCAACCGCATTGCAAGGGACATTCACGACAATGCAGGTCACTCTATGACGGCGGTTATTATGCAGACGGAGGCGGCTAAGCTCTTAATAGATACCAACCCAGAGGCGGCAAAGGCGAAGATAATTTCGGCAAACATTCAGGCGAAGAGCGCATTGGAGCAGATGAGGGACAGCGTTCACCTTTTGGCGGGCAGGGACGGCGTTCAGCCCGTCAAACAGGAGATTGCGGAAGTCCTTGCACAGACTATGGACGGTACCGACGTTACCATTCGTTCGGACATATCCGACGTGGAATTGTCTTGGGGAAAACGGCACTTTATAGTAAACAGCTTAAAAGAGTGCCTTGCGAACGGGATTCGCCACGGCGGCGCAACGGCGTTCTACGTCGAGCTGAGTCAAGAGGGCGAGTATGTCGTTTTGACCGTTTCGGACAACGGTTGCGGACTTCCCTCCGACTTTAAGGAGGGGTTCGGGCTTAAAGGCATAAGGGAAAAGGCTACCTCTTACGGCGGCAAACTCTTGGTGGAGAGCGAAGAGGACGACGGCTGTGAGGTGAAAATTAAAATTAAAAACTGCGATGAAGATAAAAAGGAGTTAGGCAATGATTAAAGTTATGCTCGTTGACGACCAGATTATTCTGGCGGAGGGAATTAAAAGCGTTATAGAAACGACGGACGACGTATCCGTCTGTGCGGTTGCGTGCGACGGTGCGGAGGCTGTGGAGATGGCAATGGTTCACCGCCCCGACGTCGTGCTTATGGATATTCGTATGCCTAATATGAACGGCGTCGCCGCAACTAAGAAAATCAAGGAAGTTTTGCCCGACTGCAAAATAATAATCTTAACCACTTTCGACGATTCGGACTATATTCTCTCAGCAATTAACAACGGCGCTTGCGGCTATCTTTTAAAGGATATAGGTTCGACTGCGCTGTTGGATGCTATCCGCAACGCATATGCGGGCGACACGATTTTGCCCTCTAAAATTGCAAAGAAGATTACCGACGCCGCTCTTATGGTTTCAAGCGATAGGGAAATAAAGCTTAAAAGGGCGTTCGGGCTTTCGGATAGGGAGGCGGGCATTGCCATAATGCTCTCCGAAGGGTTCACAAACCGCCAGATTGCCTCCGCCTTAAAGCTCACTGACGGCACTTCCCGCAATTACATCAGTTCAATCTATTTAAAGTTAGGTGTAGAAAATCGCACGGCGGCGATTGCCAAGATTAAGGAAACGGTTTAACTTTGTTTCTCTTCATATATACTTCGCATAAGTATCGTCAGGCTACGATTTTCTCGGGTCATTTACGGTTAAGTAAACTCCCCGTCGAAAAGCCTCGCCCTCCTGCTCTTGCTCGTATCTATGAAGAGTGATGGACTTGGTTATTATCTGTGCGTAAGTATCGTCGTGTTGCGGCAACCTTCGGGCGTGTGCTTCTTTGTAACTCCCTCTTATCTAAAATAATTTTTACAAACTTTTTACAAAAAGAGGCGTAAATTTTTTACTTTAACGGCATATTATATAGGTGTGGAACGAAGGGGGCAAACCTTTCACCGCAGCGGCTTGTGCGGCAAATACGGTTTAATCGCCGTGCTAAGCTTAAATATTAAAATAATCGGCGTATCGTTTGATACGCCGTTTTTTATCGCCTTATTTAATTGTGTTTCATTTGGTCGGGTTGCGGGCAGGTTTTACAAGTCGAACGCAATTGCGGTTACGTCGTCTTTGATTTCGCCGCAGAAGGTTCTTAAATTGCTCTCTAAGTTCTTGACAAATTCTTCGCCCGTGCGTGAAACGGAGAGGGTACGGATAGCGCCCTCCACGCCGAACATTTCGCCGTAGCGGTTCTTGCTCTCGGTTACGCCGTCGGTCAACAGCACGAGCACGTCGCCTGATTTGTAGGGAATGGTGTCCTCGAAGTAGGCGGGGTTTTCAAACCAGTTGGAAACGGGGGGAGAGTTGAGCATAATTCGGGTTATGCCGCCGCCCGACTTTAAGAGTATGGGCACGTTATGTCCTGCCATCGAATATGTTATGCTGTCCTTATCGATTCTCGCCGCCGCAACGGTGATGTAGTTGCGTTCGTCCAAATTGAGTTCGGAAAATTTTTGCGAGAGCCGCTCTATAGCCTCTGCGGGGGAATAGACTGTCTTGTCGTAAGCCGCCTTGACGAAAGCGGTAAGCATACCTGCGGAAATGCCCTTGCCCGATACGTCGGCGATAACTCCGCAAGCGGAAGAGCCTACCGTGTATACCTCAGGGAGGTCTCCGCCTATATCCCGACAGGGGATATACAGGTAGGAATAGCGTTTGCCGCCCGCCCATTTGCCCGCAGGGAGAAGGCGTTGCTGAATATTTTTCGCCGTCTGCAATTCCCTTGCAATCTCAAGCTCTAAAGCGTCGTCGATAATGCCCATACACAGCCCGCCGCCCAACGGCTTGACAGTGATAGAGAAGGCGACCTCGTGTCTGCCGCCGTCCATAAGGCTTATTATGACCCTTCTTGAAATCTCTTTATTAGAGCAGAAGGAATCGTCGAATGCTGCCGCAAGGGGGCAGCCCGAGGAGAGCCCTGCCCTTGCGCATTGTGCGCAGTCGCCGTTTACACAACCGAACGCCTTGCCGAGCGAACAGCGGCGAACGTCTTTTTCGAACAACGTCTTAAACGCCGCATTCATAAACACGGCTTTTAAATTGCGGTCGACGACGAATACGGCGGAGGGTACTCCGTCTATAATTTTACGGTAGAATTTTTCAATCATTTTTTAAGGTAGATAAAACTTTAATTTTCCCGCAACTATTTGCGCTTCAAGCGGAACGTTGTCGTACAGCTCGCCCTCCGCCTGTATAGTGGGAATTTCGTTTTCGGGAATAAATTTAACCGATTTGCATTTAACGTAAGTCGCCTCTTTTATCTTGTGCGCCTTGCCGAGGACGAGTTTGAAAAATGCGATTACCATGCGTATGCGTGATATGTAGTCGACGACGATTAAGTCCATATACCCGTCGTCAATCTTTGCTGTGGGGAAGAGTTTTATTCCGCCGCCAAAGCTCGTGCCGTTGGCGACGCAGGCAATCATTCCGTGATACGCCTTTTCTTTGCCGCCGTCCCAGCTTACTTTAAAGTTCGTGTATTTAAAATGGCGCAACGCCTTAAAGAGTGCTGAAAAGTATTTGTTGCGCTTCTTGTTTTTGGAGGAGTACGCATATTTAAGCACTTCCACGTCTATGCCCGTGCCTACGGCGTTGATGCTTCGCAGTCCGTCAGAGAGCTCTATAAAGTCAATGGGAGTAGGCTCTTGAAGAATTATTCTTTTCGCCGCCGCAACGGGGTCGGAGGGGATTTTGATTGCGTCAGCAAAGTCGTTGCCCGTGCCTACGGGTATAAGCCCTAAGGTGCAGTTTTCAACGTTTTCAATTCCGTTTAGCACTTCGTGCAGAGTGCCGTCGCCGCCCATTGCCACCAAATCTGCGTATTTGCCGCCGCAGGTCAGCTCCTTGACTATTTCGGTTGCGTGACCTTGATGGTCGGTCAGGTGAAATTCGACCTCTTTGCCCGCCCGTTCAAAGGTTGATTTCACTTCTTCAAGCTGTCTGTTTTTCTTGCGGTCTAAATTACTGCCGTTTGCTATAACGTGATACATAACTTTATTCCATATTCTTTCGTGCGTATAATTAATACCTTTTAATTATACAATATCGGTGCGGATAATGCAATACTTTTTTCACTTTTAAGATTGCATAACTTTGGTAGATATGCTATAATCAAACCGAAAAGTTACGGGGTTGCTCTATTTATGCAGATAAGTGTTCCGCAAAAACTTAATATGCTTGCGGCGGCGTTGTCTAAACCGCTTTACGTCGTCGGGGGAGTCTGCCGTGACGCAATTGCTAACCTTAATTCAAGCTCGCCCGATTGGGACATATGTGCGCCCGTATCGGCGGAAACTGCTGCGCAAGCCGCCCAAAGCGTAGGCATAAAGGTCGATGCCGTCTATAAAAATACGGGTACGGTTAAGATGAACGCAGACGGCGAGAGCTTAGAATACACCTGTTTCCGCACGGACAAGTACGTTAGGGGTACGCATACGCCCGTTTCGGTGTGCTTTACCGAGGATATATACTTGGACGCACGTCGCCGAGACTTTAAGTGCAACGCCGTCTATTACGATATTGCGAGGGGTGAGTTCTGCGACCCGTTGGGCGGCGTAGAGGATATTAAAAGGGGGCGTATTACCACCGTTGCCAACCCCGAAAAGGTATTCGGGGAGGACGGTTTAAGGCTTATGCGCCTTGCAAGGATTGCCGCACAGACGGGCTTTAACCCTACGGACGAATGTATAAAAGGTGCGCTTGCCAACGCAAATCTTATTAAAGACGTTGCGGCGGAGAGAATTTGGACGGAGCTTAACGCCATACTTTGCGCCGACGCAAAATACGGAAACGACGGCGGACAGTATACGGGGCTTAAGCTGCTTAAAGAAATCGGCGTGCTTAAAATTATCCTGCCCGAACTGACGCTCGGCGACAATATGGTTCAGCGCAAAGATTTTCACGACTACGACGTGTTGGAACACTCTCTGCGGGCGGTGCTGTATGCTCCCTTGCAAATTCGCCTTGCCGCCCTCTTGCACGACGTGGGCAAGCCGTATTGTCTAATCAATTACGGAAAGTACAGCCGTCACGACGAGGTCGGCAGGCAGATGTCGTTGGAAATATGCGCAAGGCTTAAAGTCCCCAACAAGCTTGCGGAAAGTGTATCTATACTCGTGGGACTGCATATGTACGATTTATCCTGTGCGGCGTCGGAAAACAAAGTGCGTAAGTTTATCGTCAACCACTACGACGTGTTGGACGAGCTTTTAGCGTTAAAGCAGGCGGATTATTCTGCCTGCAAGGACGATTTGTCCGTCGCACCCTGCGTAAAAAAATGGAAAACAATTATTGAAAAGATGAGGGAGGAGGGCGTGCCGTTCACATTAAAACAGCTTGCCGTTAAGGGCAACGAGTTGCTTGACGCAGGCATATCTGCGGACAAAGTCGGTAAAACGCTCAACTCTCTGCTTGAACAGGCGGCTATGGGGTGCGTGCCCAATGTAAGGGAAAATTTATTGCGTTTTGCACTGCGCAACGCCTAAAAAACCGCCAAGAGCGACGCCGAAAATTATAACTGCGTCATTTAGTTGATTTTTACGGTACTGATATAGTATAATAATAAATAACTTAAAGTCGGTAAGTGCCGCCGTACGACGGTTCGGCGGCTTACGGCGGCAAGATAAGCCGCAAACAACGACTTGTCGGCGACTTTAACTTTGCATCTCAGGAGGCAGTTATGGCAGAAAAGAATAGAAAAAGAAACAGAAGCAGCAGCGGTTCAAGCTCTGTCGGCGTCGGTATTGTCGCCTTTCTTCTCGGCTTTTTATTTGCTTTTATAGTGTTGTTCGGCAGTATCTTCGGCGTGGGCTACATTGCGGCTACTACCGATATTAACGAGGTTTTCCGTCTGTTCGGTTTGGAAAATGTTAACGACAGCGCCGAAGGCGACGATGATAAATATAATTACATAAACGCCGACCGTGCGCCTAATATCTATACGCTTATTACCGAGGTCATTAATATGGCGAACGAAGGGCTTGGCGAGATTAACCTCAATAAGATTGACGCCCTTGCGCCCGTAACGGATAGCGTTTTGAACTTTGCCTACGGCTTTATCGACGACGTGGTCGACTTTGATAAGGAGTACTTTGAGGACGTTTCCCTAACTTCGATTATCGACTCGGTTACTAATTCTATGTACTATGTGCGCACCTCCAAGCTTATAGAGATGCTCAACACGAAGATGGGTTATTCCATCGACCTCTCCGAAATTCCCATTTTAGGCTATTTAATCGACGGTGTCGAGGCGAACTACGCCACCGTAAAGGGTATGGACGAGAACTTTAAACTGCCGGTACTCTTCGATTATTATGTAAATGACGGTAGCGCAATCGGCTACAGCCGCAGCGTTGCAGACCCCGACGGCGTGTCGGCTTATCCCGACAACTTCGGCGGCGACGATTCGTTTATACACGAAACGACCCTTAAAAATTCCGATGGGGATAAGCTCTACAGGGTATATTACGTCCCCTGCAAGATAACCCCGACGGGCATTGAGGAGGCGGAATATATCGTAAAGAAAAACGTTCAGGAAGACCCTAACGTTACCTTTACAAAGGACGGGGATACCGTTAAACTCAAGTACGTTTTCAGAACGGTAGAGTTCGGTGCTGATACCGATTTTATTGCGGTTAAGTCGGAACTTGTAAACGGCGTTGAAACGTTCGTCCTCGATTACGATGCAATCGTCGCAAAGAGAAATCCCTCCTCGTCCGCAACGGCGTCTAACCGCTACCTCGGCTATTCCTATTACGAATCTTATGCGAGAAATTATTACAGCGGTCCTTCCGCAAGGGAAGAGAACGACTGTATGTACGGCGTTTCGACTGTAAACAACATCAACTACTTCAAGGACAACGCAGGCAACTTGATTGAATACGACCCTCTGCTCGTATCGGACATTATGCTCGACGCCATCAGTCCGTTAAACAATGTGCCCGTTTCAAACGTTGTTAACGCAAGTCAGGCGGAAGTAGTAAGGGGTATCTTCGGCGATACCTCCCTCGGCGATATTCTAAGCCAAAATGTAAACTTTAACGATTTAATCAACGATATCTGTCTTTCCACGTTCATAAAGGACGTGCGTGCAGACGATAAGGTTATGCCCTATCTTATTTATAACCTCACTGGCATAAGGGAGGACGGTGCGGGGAATTACACCGCAATCTACGATAAGAGCGGTGAAAACTTGCTCGTCAATCTCAAGGTGGAGGACGGCATAATCAAATCAGTAACCACTTCGGACGGCGAAAAGCTTAAGGGCAACACCGTTGCGGATTTGAACACTCTGACGAACGACTTGACCTTAGACGTATTTATCGACGTCAAGGCGGACGATGCGATTATGGCGTACCTCGGCTACGGCATAACCGACGTGGAAAAGGTGGCAGGTCAGGACTACGACTTCGTAGGTACTTGCGGCGACAAGACGGTATATATCTACACCGACAAGGACGGCATAATAACCAAAGCTATCGACGAAGACGGATATGAAGTGGGCGGCACTAAGATAGACGAAGTGTCCGAAAGAGTTAATAATATAATGAACGTTCTCTCCCTGCCCGACTTTATCGATATTGACCCCGAGGACGGCATTATGGCGTATCTCGGCTACGGCGTATACGACGTCGTGGCGGAGTCGGGCGTAAACGACGGTAAGGAGTACAGCCACGTCGGTTCGTATATGCTCAACGGCTCCGAAGTAAAGGTATATATCGCCTCCGAGCTTGAAGACGAAAGGCTCGTCGTCACCTCAGTATGGCACGAGGGCGGTAAGGTCTTCGGCACGAAGATTAACGACGTCTCCGAAAGATTAGACAATATTACAGACGTTTTATCCATAACCGAATTTATAGCTATCGACCCCGACGACGCAATTATGGCGTATATGGGCTACGGCGTATCGAGCTGTAAGGCGGTTGCGGGCACGGACGCCTTAGGTAACGACTACGACTACGAGGCGACCTATACCACATTAAGCGGCACTAAGATTGAAGATTGCTATCTCACCGTCAACGCAGAAGGCGAGGTCGACGAAGTGTGGTATATAAAGGACGGGGTTAAGGTAGCCGTCAAAGGTACTAAAATCGGCACCGTACCCGACAGAATCAACTCGTTACAGGATTCGATTACCATAGGCGAAATAATAACCGTAGACGGCGACGCATCGATGATTTTACAGGCGATTGCGGATACGACCATCGGCGGTCTTGACGAAAAGATTAACGAGCTCACCGTCAGCGACGTGCTTACGGAGGAGCAGATTAACAACAACAGCGTTTTGCCTCAGCTTAAGGACACGCTCATTATTAATTTAGGTACGGAGATAGATAAGGTTCTTATTCAGCGCATCTACGCCGAAAAAATCTACGGCGTTGAGCCCAACTCCGACCCTGCGCTTGCGGTAACTTTCAACCCCGCTTATCTGTACTACGAATTAGTTGGCGGAAGTTATGTGCTTACCGAGGTAAACTGCGGCGGTTTGACCGATACTGAATACGACAATGCGTTGGGTAAGCTCACTTCCGAAGAGCAGTTCAATGCGGGGACGTACTACACCTATGGTGAGGCCACGGGTATGTGGAAGTTGATTTTGTACAGGGTGGAAGGCGACGGCAAAACCGAAAAGGCGTACACCATAAACAACTTCAACAATATGGTCAATTCGTGTGCGGAGACCGTTTATAACTCTACGTTGGGCGAACTTCAAGACGCAAAGATTATTTCTAATACTACCAACCTCGATAAGTATATGAAGGTAGGCACGCTGTACATAACGGTTGACGCAAGCGGCAACCCTACGACGACTATGGAAGTGGGTGAGGCGAAGAAGATGAGCGAGTTGACTTTAAAGCAGTTGCTTGACGCCGTAATCAAGTATATGGGTTCGGAAACCTAAAATGTCGTAAAATTAGCTCGGCAAAGTAATTGACAAAACTCTTATAAATATTGTATTATAAAACAGCGTTTTAAAAACGCCTATATTACCTTGAATACCGTGGGTGGTATTCCGATTAAGTCCGGGAGGTGAAAAATATGAAAACTTACGAGATGCTTTATGTGTTGGATGCGTCTCTTACAGACGAAGCAAAGGAATCCTTTGTTTCCAAGTTCGAGGCTATCGTTTCCGACAACGGCGGCA